>NZ_JBFRIY010000063.1:3809-55467 GCF_041468565.1 Shewanella sp. 10N.286.54.B9 | reverse complement strand
ACTCTTTAATGGAATTGGTACAGCTTGCGCTATTGTCGGTAATCAACTGATTTGACGTCAGTCGAGAGGTTCACTCCAATAAAAAAGGACCTGCGTTAACGGGTCCTTTTTATGATAAATAGCAGATAGCTTAAACGTTAGATTGTTAGGTTGATATTATTTATCAAAACGATTTTGTAGGTAATCAAATACTGCACGAATTCCAAAGGCTTCGCCGCCGACAGGACGTCCTGGTAGTTTGCGGTTGTTCCACGCCATCACATCGAAGTGGCTCCAGCTAATGTCTTTATCGACAAATGCTTCTAAATAGAGCGCTGCGGTAATCGCGCCACCAAATGGGGTTTTACCACAGTTGGCTAAGTCAGCAATGTCGCTGCCGGTTAACTCTAGATACGGCTTATGCAGCGGCATGCGCCATACGGGATCGTCAACACTTAAGCCTGAGGCGGTAATGTCTACAGCAACTTGGTCGTCATTACTAAAGAAGCCTGGTAACTCTGTGCCTAGTGCAACCCGCATTGCGCCGGTTAGCGTGGCAAAGTCTATTATTAACTCAGGTTTGTCGTTGTTGGCTTCTGCAAGTGCGTCACATAATACTAAGCGACCTTCAGCATCAGTGTTATCAATTTCAACGGTAATCCCTTTGCGAGTAGTGATCACATCGCCAGGTCTAAAGGCATTGGCTGATACAGCATTTTCAACGGCAGGTACCAATACACGTAGGCGGATGGGTAAGTTGTGAGCCATAATAAGCTGGGCTAAACCTATGACATGAGCTGCGCCGCCCATGTCTTTTTTCATCAAGCGCATACCTGCACCTGGTTTTAAGTCGAGTCCACCTGAATCGAAACACACGCCTTTACCAACGAGCGTCACTTTAGGCGCTGATTCGTCGCCCCAAGTAAGGTCGATAAGGCGTGGTGTATTCTCACTTGCGCGGCCAACCATATGGATTGTAGGGTAATTTTGCTCAAGTAGTTCATCACCAACGATTTGGGTTAACTTGGCACCAAACTCATCAGCCATTGTCGTCATAGTTTCAGCCAAGTGTTGCGGCATCATATCGGCTGCTGGCGTGTTGACCAAGTCACGTACTAGAGAGACTGAGCGGATGAATCTATTCGCTTCATCAGCTTGAGCCTGTGTTGGCACAATAAGTTGTGGGTGCTGCTTGTCACTTTTCTTATAACGGTCAAACTGATAGGCACCTAAACCCCAACTAAAAGCGGCGGTTTTGATCTGCTTATCATCAGCATTTAACTGATATTGGCCAGCAGGCAGTTGGTTTACGAGATCGCCACAAAACCAATAGGAATCATCGCTGTTACTGACAAAAATGACTTCAGCCAACTCACCTTGGGTATTTGGGATAAGACTCATGCCTTTGCCTGAGAATTGTGTAGTGCTTAGCCAGTTAGTCACACTGCTAGCTTGCTTATCGCGCCATTGTGCAAATGTTTCGCTGTTGAAAATAGAAAGGGGAATGCCTGAAACACCTGAAATGATGATTTTGCTCATGTAGGGACTCTTTATAGTAGTAACGACCAATTAAAAAGATAGCTGTAAGAGTATCAGGCTAGGGTCTATCTAGAAAGCAAAGAGATGATTTTACGAGGATTAGCGATATATAGCCGCCATGGAGGTGTAATCTGTATTTCGTAAGTCGTTATTGTCCAGCGTTACTGGCTTTTATGCGGTTTTTTCTCGAGTTGCTTCTTGAAAGCTGACGTGCATTGGCTTTACGCTCAGACATGTTATTAAAAGAGCTTGGTAACACATCAACTCCAACCATTTTGCCAAGTTTCAAAACCAGCGGAATAGTCAGTGGCGCAAAAGGTAATACAGCAAACACACCAAGGCCTAAGCCCTTAAGCAGATCGGCAAACTGTTTGTTCGCGTCGGCAAGTTCATCTTTGTTTGCTTGTTTACGGGTATAGCGTTTGTAGGTGACCAACATCTCTTTGGTTTCTTGCTTCTCCTGCGATAAAGCTTCTTTCACAACCAACATGTCTAGTTTTACACGAAGCCAAAAACGGCGTCGTCCAATACGGAAAACGCGGATAGGGGCTTTGTGTATACGTAGGTATATGTTCATGGGCGCGATTGTCGCATAGCCTTAGTCTTTAGCCTATTAATTAAAGGTAAAATTATGTGATATAAGGTCAGTTTAGTTGGTTTTTAAACTGACCGTGGTTTCTGGTGGGTTAACCTGCGCGCAAGCTGAGGATTGCACTGAGCTCGATGGGGTCAGGATAGCGGCAAAATTGACTGTCCTTTTTATCTATCGCGTAGATAGACATGCGGTCGGCGAGTTCATTACCTTCAATACCAACATGTGCCGGAACATGTTTGATTGATAACTTATCTTGCATGCTGTCATACAACTCATGAGCTTGCTGAATAATATCGAGGTTTTTAATATCACCCGGCTTTTGTCGCTTCCAGCCTTTAGCTTTCCAGCCATAAGCCCAATTGGTAATACAGTTAATTGAGTACTGCGAGTCACTTAAAATTTGTACTGTTTGCCCTAGTTTAATGCCGTTATCGGCTATTAATATCGCTTGGTGTAGGGCATTTAGCTCTGCAGAGTTATTGGTGCCGTTAGCGTTATATAAACCGTACCAAAGCTCACTCAGTTTGCCGCTACGGTATACGGCAATGCCAGAACCTGCTTTGCCTGGGTTAGGCTCACAGCCTCCATCGGTAAATATGGATAATTCAAACTGGCTTAAATCCATTGTTTTACTGGCTTTTTCAATCTTAGTGGCTGTACTTTTGGCGCTAGTCGCTGATTTTTTTTGCGCTGCACCGCCGTAACTTGGTACACGCTTAAACGCAGCATCTGCTTCTGCTTTGGTCTTGAACGACTTATATTTAGCTTGCGGGAATTTATCTACCTGTTTTTTTGTGTAGTCCCAGCTGGTGAAAATACCGGTTTCACGTCCTGCCCAAACCACATAATACTTAGTTGCCATCTGATGTTATTCCTCGAATTTAATACGCTATGGTCAGCGTTATTGTGGTTTTTTGCACTGAGCGAGTAGCTCGACAAAAAACTCACTTCCTTTACGTTCAGCAAAGGCGATATTGCGCTCAGGGATCGTTTCTGGGTCGTCGTAATTAGCTAAGGCTAGCTCCATACTTGCTTCACGAATAATGTGCAATGTCGGCAAAGGGGAGCGATTAGTATAGTTTGCAGCGCTCTCTTGTGGCTCGCCATCAAAGCAATAATCCGGATGGAAACTCGCGAGTTGATATTGTCCTTCATAACCTTGCTCGAACAATAAGTCAGTTGCAATATCCACCAGATCTAAATAGGGGTAAAAGCCCTCAAAACCACGGGGTAATATAAACAGGGTAGTCTCGACCTCGTCATGTTCATCAAGGTAAACACATTCTTGAATCAATGCCTCTAATACCAACTGCAATTTAGCTTCGTCAATGACGGCATAACGAATACTGGCACGCTCGACTTCGCGGCGAGCAAAGGGGCAAATGTTGTACTTCATAATCACTTGCTTAACCCAATGCTCTGTTTGGGTTGCATACTCTTGCAATTCTGGGTCGATATTATTGGTCATTGCATACTGCCTGTGTTGGTTATGGCGCGATCATAGGGATGATTGAGAGTACAAGCAAGAGCGCCATGGTGACGTTAAATATTTTCTGTTGCTTTTGATTCTTTAATAGTCGTTTTAACACAACACCAAACCCGAGCCAAATAAAGGCACTTGGCAGCGCAACACAGAAAAACACGGTCGCTATAGTGATGACTTGCGGCGTGAGTGCTTGATCCATAGTGGTAAAAGTGGCGATTGCACCTATTCCCATAATCCATGCTTTAGGATTAACCCACTGAAAAGCGGCCGCTTGAATGAAGCTAAAAGGTGCAGGAGTATTTTTACCTTTTAACTTATTACTGCTATTGGCAATCAACCAGGCAAGGTAGAGTAGGTAGGTGATCCCTACATATTTAACGATGACATGCAGCACAGGGAAGAGTTGGAACACTGTGCTTAAGCCTAAACCTATGGCTAACACCATTGCTGGAAATCCAAAGCAGATCCCGAGCAGGTGCGGCAAGCTACGCTTGATGCCAAAGTTTACCCCTGATGACATCAACATAATATTATTGGGGCCTGGGGTGATCCCCGATGAAAACGCAAACAGCGCGATGGTAAAAATGAGTTCCATGAAAGCTAGAGCCAAAACAACTTAAATCGATCTTCATTCTATCTTGCCTTACGTGCATAGCAATGGTTTTGCAACGATATCGCGCTTCACTTAGCTGGCTAAGCGTTATCGCTCAAGCTTTGCACTAATAGCATTATTCCTTTCGGTAAAGAATCGAACAAACACTCAGCTCGAAAGATCAACAGCCCCTAGCTATTGGGAGATCTGCCAGCTGCTTGTTTAAATAATTCACGACTGTCCTGCGACGTTCTTTTACACTTACTCTATTTGAAATATTGCCACTCGAGATGCAATAAACTCAATCATTTATAATGAGTTAAAGTTTTTTAAATTGTTTTTCTCATCTATTTTTACCCCTATGAAATTAAAAATGAATTCCGCACTATGGTGGCTTTTTACTTCTGTTAATCACGATATTTATTACCAATAAGTATGCTATTTATCGAATTTATCCATCTAAAGGTTGACCTGTATACAATATAAATTGTAGTTTGTATCGGCACTGTTACATTTTTGTTAGGAGTGTTAACAAAAACTATAAGCGTGGCATTGAGTGCCCTTAAGTACTCCATTAACTCACTTCCCTGAATTAGGTGATTAATGCAGATTAACCACAGCAAGCGGAGTAATTTATGCAACAACAATCATTGAAGACATTCAAGCAAGGTAAGAGTTTTAAGGCACATGTATTAGCACTGGCCTGTTCTGCAGCCCTTTTTCCGGCAATGAGTATGGCAAATGACCAACCTGCACCGAAAGCTGTCGCTGAAAAGCCTGCTCATGCAGAGCAAGTTGCTCATCGATTTGAGCGTGGCGATGATATACCTGGCGGTGCTCAAGCGAAGCGTAATGACAAGGAATACCTGCCAGAGGCTAAAAAGGACGATAGCAAGTCAAAGATCGAAGGGGCTAAAGGGCAAAAAGGGCTTAAAGGTACTGTGGGACCACAAGCTGAAACACAATGTACAGACTATAACCAATTTGCTAGTTTGACCGGCCAAGCCTTGTTTGACCATGTTAGAAGCGTTGATATTTCCTGTATTTACCAACTCTTTGATAATGATGCGACATCGGTTGCAGCGTATCAGAGTCAGAATGTGGTTGATGTCGCCAATAGAGCTCTTAGTATCGCTGCAAGTTATGACAGCCGTACTGGCAACGAAATGCTTAAACTTATCACCTTTTTGCGTGCTGCATTTTATGTTGAGTACTATAACGATAGTTTAACCTACACCGATTCGAGTGTAGCGAACGCTGTGACTGATGTATTGGTTGCCTACGGCACTAACCCGTACTTTACTGACACCAGTGATATGCAGGCTGAAACTTTGACCGAATTTTTTATAGCTTGGGGTAATACGGGCAGTTATAAAGAAAGTGTACCGAGTATCGCCCGTTACCTAAATGGTTTTAGCGTCACTCATCTTGCAAATGCGAATCATAGTGCGGCAATGACCAAAGCATTTACGACCTTGTATTATGCACGCAGTAATACTAACTTCACTCAAAATGCTGAGAGCTATAGCGATCTGCTTGATGCGCTCGTTAAAGTGGCAACGGCTGACTACATTATCAATTCGTCGTCATCTTTCCAGTCTAAAGATGCGTTTCATGAGTTTGCCCGCTTTTATGTTTACCATGCCGACAATAACTTATCTGCAAATCTCAAGACACGTTTAAACAACGGTACCGTTGCATATAAAGATAAATTCGACCTTTACAGTGCACAATGGGCTGATGCCGCTGATTACCTCTCTTATTACAATCCGAATGATTGCCAACAGTTTGGTGTCTGTAACTGGAAAGAAAACCTCGAGGCCAATGTACTGTCAGTAGATTACAGCTGTAGCGGTACTATCGCCATTCGGGCGCAACAGATGACAACATCAGAGCTACAACAGTCTTGTGATCTTATGGGTGAAGAGGAAATTCTGTTCCACAATGTTCTTGCGACCGGCAACCAACCTGTAGCCGATGACTACAACAGCAACCTTGAAGTGAATATCTTTAACAGTACTGACGACTACATCGATTTTGCTGGAACCATTTTCGGTATTAGTACGGACAATGGTGGCATGTACCTAGAAGGCACGCCGTCACAGCAAGGTAATCAGGCACGATTTATCGCCCATGAAGCCACTTGGCTTAACGATGTACTAGTGTGGAACTTAGGCCATGAATATGTGCACTATCTTGATGGTCGCTATAACTTATATGGTTCATTTAGCCACTTTGATAACCAAACCGATAAATCCGTTTGGTGGACCGAAGGTTTAGCTGAGTATATTTCTAAGCAGAATCGCAATGATGATGCCATTGCTTTGGCTCGCGCCCAAACGTTTACGCTGAGTGAAATTTTAGCTAACGATTATAACAGTAGCACCGAGCGGGTATACAGCTGGGGTTACTTGGCAGTGCGCTTTATGTTCGAAAACCATAGAGCAGACGTTGATGAATTACTGGTTCATGCTCGTGCCGGTGACACCACAAGTTGGTTAAACTACATTAATAGTAATATTGCTCAGTACTATGATGCTGAGTGGAACACTTGGCTTGTAAGTGTAACCAGTAACGATGCAGGTATTGATACTGGCGTTACACCACCAACAGATAGCGATGGTGATGGCGTTATTGATAGCGAAGATGCATTCCCATTTGACCCAAGTGAAACTAAAGATACTGATGGCGACGGCGTGGGTGATAATGCTGATGCATTCCCAACCGATGCAACTGAAACCAAGGACACTGATGGTGATGGTGTCGGTGATAACAGCGATGTTTTCCCTAATGACCCTTCTGAGTGGGCGGATTCAGATGGTGACGGTATCGGTGATAATGCAGACACTGATAATGGCACAACGCCAGTAGAAGACTGCGGTGTGGCGACTATTACCGGTGGTAATTTAGTTGCTGATAATGCGCATTGTGTGGCAGGTACTGGACGTAACTCTTACTACACTTATGTCGATGCCGATAATACACCACTGTATATCTCAACAGCGGGAGGAAGCGGAGACGTCAATGTTTACTTCAACCAAAATACTTGGGCAGATGTAAATAGCTATACTGCTAAATCTGAAAATATCGGCAACAATGAGCTCGTTAGTGTGACAGCTAATCGTGGTTGGGTTTATATCAGTCTTGTGGCGGTTTCTGAATACCAAGGCGTGAGTATTACGGTAAGCGAGACTGAACCGACTGGTGGTAACCCAGATAATGGTGGTGGCGATCCAGTGACACCAACACCTGTTGTTGAAGATGCTTGTGCAACAGAAAATCCATACAGCTACGGCGGACTTAATGCCGATGATGCAATCTGTATTGCTGATGGGAATGCTAGCTACTACTTCTATATACCAAACGGTGCGACAGAAGTGACGGTAAAGAGTGGAAATGGTAGCGGTGACGTCAACTTATATGGTGATAGCCGCACATGGGCAAGTGCGTCTTCCTATGAAGTTAAGTCTGAAAATAGTGGCAATGCTGAAACATTAGCAATTAGCAACCCAACTAGCGGCTGGTATTATATTAGTGCTGAAGGTGCGCCATCTAGCACTGGGGCAAGCTTGGTTGTTAGTGTGAAAAACTAACCACTAACGTGAACTAACCCTGTATTAAAGCCGGCGAAATATAAGCCGGCTTTTTGCTTTCTATTTCAAATCAGTTGCTATAAGCCAAATAGAAATAATGTCTGTTTGTTCTGCATTTATAGCTATCAATTAACCAAATTGCCGTAGTAACCAAAAGTCGCTATAGGGAGATAATAGGTGCAATTGTTATTAGGTCAGGTTAGGTTAATGTTTCAGATGTTAACCTGTGACGTCACCTTAGAGATGGATTTTAAAACTCATGATTAAACACTATATTGCTGCAATTTTGCTTGGACTCATGGCGCTGACGGGTTGTAGCTCTCAACCGACAGAAGAGTTACAGGTCATCCGCACCACAATGGTTACCTCTGGCGATCTGTCTGTTATTAATAGTTCTACCAAAGTGTTCGATTGGCATCCAACCATGTTTGCGGTTCATGCAAATGATGAGGTGAATAAGCAAGTGGTGGTTGCACATATGAAAAGTGCCATTTCTAAGGCGATGCTAGCTAAAGGATACCGCCAGGCAACAACGCATGAAACACCAAATATACTGGTTGGGTTTGGCTTAGCGCTGGAATCAGAGATGAGTGACAAAGAGATTTTAGAGCGTGCCGGCTTAGTGCCCGGTTTATCGACTCAAGGTGTAGATGATAAATACGAAAAAGGTTCGGTATTGGTTGCTCTATTTACTCCTCATAATCCGCAACCTATTTGGCGTGTATTAGCGCAAGGTTTTACTGAATTAGATAAAAAACCTGCTGACAGAGAGCAGCGGTTTGAGCAGTTACTCTCGACCATGTTGAAACCGGTTCCTACCGTTTAGCCATTTAGAACATAGTTAATAAAACGCCCTGTTTTACCGTTTGGTATTGGAACAGGGCGTTTTTGTATGCTCACTGCACTGTATTTAAAAAGCCACGCTGATTTCGTAAGAGCCAAATTTACGGATATTAATCACGCCGGTATCAAAGATTAAGTACTGTCCCTTAATACCTTTCAATACACCGGTCACTTCAGGGTTCTTATCGAAATTATGCGACGCGATTTTGGTTGGAAATTCGCTTACCGGGAAATGGATCTGCTGGATGGGTTCATCAAGTTGAGTCACTGCAAATTCACCATGTTCCGCTGTTATTTCAGCTAGACGTTCAGTTATCTGTGGGATCAGTGTTTGCGCTTGCGCTTTAAGGTCTAAATCATCTGCATTGCCTTTAAGCATAGTGCGCCAGTTGGTTTTGTCGGCGATCATCTCAGCTAATGCGGTTTCAACGAGACCTGAAATTAACCGGGTTTCGACCTTAAAGATCGGTAAGCCTTGGGTTGCGCCTTGATCTATCCAACGGGTTGGCAACTGCGTATGGCGGGTAATACCTACTTTAACACCTGACGTATTAGATAAATAAACATAATGTGGCACAAAACAATTTGCTTCGCCCCAAGAGGGCTCACGACATGTCCCAGCGGCAAAATGGCAGGTTTCGGGTTTCATAATACACATATCGCAACTGGCAAGCTTTTGCATACACACGTAGCAATGGCCTTGCGAATAACTCTTCTTGGTTTTTTTGCCGCAATTACAACAGAGTATTTTGCCTGTGTGTGTCAGGGTTAATTCAGAGCCGATTAGCGGATTTAGATCGAGTAGCTCTTCACCGACAGGTAATTGGTATTGCACCTGTTGATTCTCATCAAGGTGACTGCGCATTTTTCTAAGTGTTCCAAGCATGACATTACTTTCTTATTAGGTTTTCGAACAGTCTAACAGATTGTTTACTGCGACTTGGAATGGTTTTATCGATTGCTACTGAGCATTAAGCTCAGTAAATCGATGGCTGATAACAAGCGGTGCAAGTCTCGCTGTATCGTGTTTGCTGGTTTCACTTTAACAAAAGCCTACGTTTGAGTAGGCTTTTGATTATAAGAGCTGTTAAACGGGTGAACTTACTTGCTCAATTAAGCGCTAAGCTTGTCCAATACCACGTCATCGCCTATAGCATGCAACGCTTCGGTTAACTTCTCTTCATGGCTCGCCTCTTTAAGGCCAACATTAAACTCAGCTCTAAATAGTGCAATACCTGTATGACTAGCACTTTCATAACGAGTACTCATGTGTTCGATGTTAATTCCTAGTGCGCTGATTTTATTTGAGATCTCATGTACCAGACCTGGCCTATCATAGGCGACTAAAGAGTAGCTTAAATGGGTGACTTTATCGGCGACTTTTTTAGTTTTAGCGAAGGTTAATGACACGCCTTCCAAACTTTCTAAGGTCTCAATGAGCGCATCCCACTGAGCTGAAGGGACCTCAAGCAATAATATTGCAGCAAATATGCCATCGATATGTCGCAGTTCAGAATCTAACCAATTGCCGCCGTGATGACTGACTGCATGGGCTATTTGTTCAACTAAACCTTCTCTATCTGTTGCTTGTAGCGTAACTAGGTATCGTAACATGCTGATATAGCTCCATTAATTAATAAGTTAACCACTGTAACACTAGTGTCATTTTTGCGTCATATAATGCACCACATTAGAATACGTCACTGTAGTGCTTATTTGATAACACTACAGTTAGCATAGTCGTTGATACAAGCCCAGTTTATTTTGCTGGCTTTTTAATAATCGAGGTTCTTAATGGAAACTCAGGTATCTCAGCCTGGATCTGCTGCAAAAAACCTATTGATAAACAATGGTACTTCGCGCAGAGCAATCATGGACAAAGCAGCCCAAGTCGGTGTCACCGTAGGTGGTACTATGGTATTTGTGGCTTTGCTACTGATCTTCTTTTATCTACTTTATGTCGTTAAGCCTATTTTTGATAGCGCTGAGGTAGCACCTGTTGCTAGTGCTCAGTATCACGATAGCAAACCTGCATTAATGGTTGGCAGCGATGAACAAAATGAGATCATGTATCGCGTATCTCAGCTGGGTAAGGTGGATTTCTTTGATACGCAAACATCGCAGTTGCTTAGAACGGAACAGATAAATACCCCAGCTGGCTCCCATGTTGTCAGCAGTTCAGCGGCGATGCCGAGTGAACAGCGTTTTGCACTGGGTTTAAGCAATGGGCAAGTGATTATTGCTGGCGTTGAGTTTGGGGTTACTTACCCAGATAACAAGCGTCTTATTACACCTAAGCTTCGTTTCGTTAATGGTAATGTGCCATTAACAGTTGATGCGAATGGCCATGCACTTAATCATTTAGCATTTGATTACAGCAGCGATAAAATGAGCTTTGTTTATCAAGATGATAACAAAGTATGGCGTATCTCTCGTCAAGAGGGCGAAGAGAACATGATGACCGAAGAGGTCGAGTGGGTGTCTTATACAGGTACCATCCCTGATGCTCCAGTGAATGTGCAGCAGCAATTGATGACGCCAGATCAACGCCAATTAATATTGAGCTCGGGTGACAAGCTGTTTGTGTATGATATTCGTGACGCAGAAGCCGTCAGCCTTAGACAAGTATTAGAGCTGGGTCGTGCTAAAGCGAAGGTCACTAACGTTAGTCTTTTGGCTGGCGCAAGCTCATTGCTGGTTAGTTACGACAGCGGATTAGTGCAGCAGTATTTCCAAGTTAATGGTGATCAGGGGCGCCAATATCAAGAAATTCGTGACTTTGACAACCATAGCGGTATCACTAGTGTGGCTTCTGAGTTTTATCGTAAAAGTTTTGTCACTATCACTGACGATGGTAACTTAAGCCTGCTTTACACTACCAGCCAGCGTGAATTGTTTTCTGAAAAGTTTGACCTTAAAAACCCAGGTACAGTCGGTTTTAGCCCACGTTCTAACGCCTTGGTCGTAGAAGCGGATGGCAAGCTAAACCTGTTCAGTGTTTCCAATACTCACCCAGAAGTGTCGTGGAGCGCGATGTGGAGTAAGGTGTGGTACGAAGGTTACCCTGAGCCTAAGTATGTATGGCAATCGACATCGGGCTCAGATGATTTTGAGGCCAAATTAAGCTTAATGCCATTAGCATTTGGCACCATGAAAGCCGCGTTATACGCCATGTTATTTGCTACACCATTGGCTATCGCAGGCGCGATCTACACCGCTTATTTCATGTCGCCAAAAGTGCGCGCTATTGTTAAACCTACTATTGAAATTATGGAAGCACTGCCAACCGTTATTCTTGGCTTCTTAGCCGGTCTTTGGTTAGCGCCGCTGATAGAAGATAACCTACCCGGGATATTAACCTTACTGATATTGCTGCCAGTGTCGGTATTGTCGAGCGCATTCGCTTGGCACAAATTACCGGCAAAATGGAAACAACGTCTGCCGGATACCTATCAAGAGATCATGCTCATTCCGGTGATACTGTTTATCGGTTGGTTCTCATTCGCGATAAGCCCAAGTCTAGAGTCGGCATTATTCGGCGGTGATACTCGCATGTTCATCACCAACGAACTAGGTATCACTTTCGACCAACGTAATGCCTTGGTCGTTGGTATTGCCATGGGCTTTGCGGTTATTCCGACTATTTTCTCTATCGCAGAAGATGCGGTGTTCTCTGTGCCACGTCACCTCTCAAACGGAAGTTTGGCGCTAGGTGCAACCACATGGCAAACACTAACAAGAGTGGTATTACTAACGGCAAGCCCTGGTATTTTCTCTGCGGTAATGATGGGACTTGGCCGTGCCGTCGGTGAAACCATGATTGTGCTGATGGCTACGGGTAACACCGCGATTATGGAGTGGAGTGTTTTTGAGGGGATGAGAACGCTAGCAGCTAACATCGCAGTTGAGATGCCGGAATCTGCCATTGGTAGTTCCCACTACCGCGTACTGTTCCTTGCTGCATTTGTACTATTTATCTTTACCTTCTTCTTCAACACGATTGCAGAAGTGGTGAGACAACGTCTACGTGAACGCTATAGCTCACTGTAACCGCTTATTTATATGGATGTTGAGATGATACTGAATATGTTTTTAATCAATAAGAAGTCGCTTGTCGCCGTAAGAGGTTTAGCTAATGGGTAAGTGGTTTAAGTCTGGTTCTCCTTGGATTTGGATGACCAGCGGCGCTGTCAGCGTGTGTCTAATTGCAGTACTTGGATTGCTGTTGCTTATCGCATGGCGTGGTCTAAGTTACTTTTGGCCTGCTGATATTTATCAGTGGGAGATAAAAGATCAAAATAATGTGCGCTCTACCATTATCGGTGAAGTCTACGATAGAGAAGAGGTGCCTGTTGAGCGACTTCTGTCTGCAGGGCACAGCTTTGATGCAGATGTAGGTGATACGGTTACTCGCTACCTGATTAAAACTGGTAACCGCGAATTCGTCAGCTTAGATTTTCGTTGGGTGATGGAAACCGATATTATTTCGCGCTCTAAACCCAATGATATTGCGGTGATTGAGCGTACTAAAAATGGTGACTTTTATGGTTACCCGGTAGGGATCATCGAAGATGGTAAACGCATAACGCCTGATAACATTGAAACCGCTTTTGCTGAACACATCGAACGTGCTGTGGCGCTTAACGATAAAGCGCTGGATATTCAAAAAGGTGATATTGGCACCATCAACTATGAGCTGGAAAACCTACGCTTAAAGTCTCGCAAATATGAGTTGAATAATGCGCTAACAGAAAGCCGTAAAGCTGAGATTGAAGCACAAAGAGCCAAGCTTGATGCACAGTATCAAATTGTCGAAAAAGAGTTTTTTGCGCTTAAAACCGAAGCGGCTCGTGACTCAGTGATTATTCGAGACATGCGCGGTGAAGAGGTTATTCTTAAACTCGATACGATTTTAGATGTCACCTACGCTAATCGCCTGGGCTTACTGGGTAAAGTTGGTCACTGGTTTATTGGTATTGGTAAGTTTGTTAGTGATGACCCGCGTGAAGCTAACACCGAAGGTGGCGTGTTCCCCGCTATTTTTGGCACTGTATTTATGGTGATGTTGATGGCAGTGATTGTGACGCCATTTGGTGTTATTGCTGCTATCTACTTACATGAGTATGCCAAGAAAGGACCTGTGACTAAGATGATCCGTATCGCGGTGATTAACTTAGCGGGTGTACCTTCTATTGTTTACGGTGTATTTGGTTTAGGTTTCTTCGTGTATATGTTTGGTGGCTCGATTGACCAACTGTTTTACCCTGAAGCGTTACCAGCGCCAACTTTTGGTTCACCTGGGGTTATCTGGTCGGCATTAACACTGGCGATTTTGACTTTGCCTGTGGTCATTGTATCGACAGAGGAGGGCTTGAGCCGCATTCCTAGCTCAGTGCGTCAAGGTAGCTTAGCGTTGGGCGCAACTAAAGCTGAAACCCTGTGGCGTATTATTATCCCTATGGCCAGTCCTGCTATTATGACCGGTCTTATTTTAGCGGTAGCTCGCGCTGCAGGCGAAGTTGCCCCTTTGATGCTGGTTGGTGTGGTCAAACTTGCCCCCACTTTACCTATCGACATGAACTTCCCATTTGTGCATTTAGAACGAAAGTTCATGCACTTAGGTTTCCACATCTATGATGTTGGTTTCCAAAGCCCTAACGTAGAAGCGGCGCGTCCTTTGGTATACGCTACTTCCTTCCTTTTGGTCTCGGTTATCGTGGCGTTAAATTTAACTGCCATTGGTGTACGAAACCACTTACGCGAAAAATATCGTTCGCTTGAGCATTAATTGACGATTATCCTTAGTGATAGGAAACAACATGATTTCAATAGATCAATCGGTAATGAAGACTGACATGCTAGACCTAGAAAACTTAAGCAAAGAAGATACGGCACTAGAAATCCGTGACCTAAACCTTAAATATGGTGATAAACAGGCGCTGTTTGATGTGTCTATGCATATCCCTAAGAAAAAGGTCACCGCCTTTATTGGCCCAAGTGGTTGTGGTAAATCAACGCTACTGCGCTGTATCAACCGCATGAACGACTTGGTTGATAATTGCCATACCAGCGGTGAAATTTTACTGCATGGTCAGAATATCTATGACAAAAAAGTAGATGTGGCAGCGCTGCGTCGTAATGTCGGTATGGTATTCCAACGACCAAACCCGTTCCCTAAATCAATTTATGAAAATGTGGTTTATGGTTTGCGCCTGCAAGGTGTAAATAACCGCCGTGACCTAGATGATGCAGCTGAGCGTTCACTGCGTGGTGCGGCGATTTGGGACGAAGTGAAAGACAGGCTTCATGACAATGCATTTGGTTTATCTGGTGGTCAGCAGCAGCGTTTGGTGATTGCACGAGCGATTGCCATTGAGCCTGAAGTGTTGCTGCTCGATGAACCCACATCAGCACTTGATCCTATTTCAACGTTGACTATTGAAGAGTTGATCACTGAGCTTAAATCTAAGTACACCGTGGTTATCGTGACCCATAACATGCAGCAGGCTGCACGTGTATCGGATCAAACCGCCTTTATGTACATGGGCGAGTTGGTTGAGTATGCCGATACCAACACCATTTTTACTACGCCACGTAAGAAAAAGACCGAAGATTACATTACTGGTCGTTACGGATAAATTGAACTGATAGAGGTTTATTACAATGGAAAACATGAACTTAAATAAACATATCTCTGGTCAGTTTAATGCTGAATTGGACGATATTCGTAATCGTGTATTGACGATGGGCGGCTTGGTTGAACGTCAACTGGAGCAATCTCTTGATGCATTGGCAGCGCTTGATTCTGAGTTGGCGCAAAAAGTGATAGAGGGTGACCATAAAGTGAATGGCATGGAAGTGGCCATTGATGAAGAGTGCACCCGCATTATTGCTAAGCGTCAACCTGCAGCCAGTGATTTACGTTTGGTATTGGCTATCTCTAAAACCATTACCGATTTAGAACGTATTGGCGATGCCTGTGTGAAGATTGCCAAAGCAGCAATGGATAAGCGCTCTAAAAATCAACAGCCGCTGTTGGTGAGTATTGAGAATATGGGACGTCATGCGACTCGCACCTTGCACTCTACACTTGACGCTCTGGCGCGTATGGATGCTGACGTTGCACTAGAACTGCATAAAGAAGATATTAAACTCGATAAAGAGTATGAAGGCATTATTCGTCAATTGATGACCTATATGATGGCCGATCCGCGCTCTATCCCGGAAGTGTTAGACGTACTTTGGGCGGCACGTGCAGTTGAGCGAGTGGGTGACCGCTGCCAGAACATTTGCGAATACATTATCTATTACGTTAAAGGTAAAGATGTACGCCATATCTCTTATGAAGAGATGGAAAAAGACCTCAATTTTTAATCTTGGCGTTTTGTTGTCCAGGTAGCATCTGACACCAACGAGCAAAATTTGAGATCAGCGCCACAGATTGATTGTTGGTGCTGATTTTTTAGCCTTAAAAACAGCATTTTGCTGTTTTTCCGTATTTGAGATCTGGACGAAAACCTCAACTCAGGAAATAATATATTATCGTTGATGAATTTTGTGACCGTTAATCATCAAAGACAAATTCTATTAAATAGCTGGATCAGGCCGCCTAGGCAGATTGGGGGTTGAGCTATTCAATGCAATTTGGAATATGTAAGTTGCCCAATACCTAAACTCACACAGTTGCAGGCTATTGGTTTCATAAGCATTACTTTGGTGAGTACAACTCACGGGCCTAACCACAAAATGATAATCCCGCCAGTGTATTCTTATATTAATCTATAAGCTTCTTATCTCTGGTAGGCCACGTATGTGCCGAGATAGATAGAGGCGCGTACTTCATTAACTGCGGTAACTGTATGTCGATTAAATCGAGTATTAATCCACCTGTTTTTTTCTCTTCTGTTTTTCTTATTACTGTTATGGTGCTGTTTGGTGCAATTTGGCCAACACAAGCCCAAGAAGTGTTCTCTATTACTAAATCCTGGTTTGAGCTGAAGGCCGGTTGGCTTTATATCTTAGGCGTAGCGATTTTTCTAATTTTTGTTATTTTCGTTATGGTGTCGCGTTTTGGTGACATTAAACTCGGCCCAGATCACTCTGAGCCGGATTATAGCTATAAAAGCTGGATTGCAATGCTGTTCTCTGCGGGAATGGGGATTGGTTTGATGTTCTTTGGTGTTGCAGAGCCGGTAATGCATTACCTTGCGCCACCTGATGCCACTCCAGAGACCATTCAAGCGGCTAAAGATGCAATGAAGATTACTTTCTTCCATTGGGGCATACACGCTTGGGCTATCTACGCGGTAGTTGCATTAAGCTTGGCGTACTTCTCTTATCGTCACAAGCTGCCACTGTTACCACGCAGTGCGCTTTATCCGTTAATTGGTGAGCGTATATATGGCCCAATCGGTCATGCGGTAGATACCTTCGCGGTATTAGGCACCATGTTTGGTGTCGCAACGTCTCTTGGTTTTGGTGTACTGCAAGTTAACTCAGGTCTTAATTACTTGTTAGGTGTGCCAGTCAATACATACGTGCAAGTTGGTTTGATTGTGGGTATTTCGATTATCGCGACCCTGTCGGTTTTTTCTGGGTTAGATAAAGGGGTTAAACGCTTAAGTGAGCTTAACTTAGGCCTCGCAGTGCTGCTGTTGATTGTCATCATGATATTCGGCCCAACAGTTGAATTGTTGCAGTCGTTTGTACAGAACACAGGTGGTTACCTAAGCGATATTGTGGGTAAGACATTCAACCTCTACGCCTATGAGCAAAAGAACGATTGGATCGGCGGTTGGACCCTGCTTTATTGGGGCTGGTGGATCTCATGGTCACCATTTGTTGGTACCTTTATTGCGCGTGTTTCACGTGGTCGAACTATTCGTGAATTCTTAATCGGCGTGTTATTTGTGCCGTCGGCTTTCACTTTCTTGTGGATGACTGTATTTGGTAATACGGCGATTGACGCCATTATGAACCAAGGTGCAACTTATCTTGCTGATGCGGTGTCTTCAGATGTATCAGTGGCGCTGTTTGTGTTTTTTGAACATATGCCATTCTCTACATTACTGTCGACGATTGCGTTGTGCTTAGTGGTAACATTCTTTGTCACATCATCGGATTCTGGCTCATTGGTTATTGATAACTTAACTTCCGGTGGCGATCATAATGCGCCTGTATGGCAACGTATTTTCTGGGCACTGCTGCAAGGTGTTGTAGCATCTGTGCTATTGCTAGCGGGTGGTTTACAAGCACTGCAAACGGCTGCCGTCGCTAGCGCCTTACCGTTCTTGATTGTCATGTTACTGATGTGTTTTGGACTGTTTAAAGCGCTGCAAGATGATTGGTTGAAAATCAATAGTGTGCAGTCACATAACACCAGTGTGCAGTTCACTAAAACCAATGTCAGCTGGGAAGATCATATTGATGTTTTAGTGTCCCATCCAAGTGAAGATGAAGCGCTCGGCTTTTTAGAAAAAGTCGCCAAGCCAGCGCTGAATAAAGCCTGTGAAGCCTTTAACAGCAAAGGCGTTTCGGCAGAGCTGTTGAATTTCGAGAACCGAATTCGATTCGTTATTGCCAATGAAGAGCATAATGACTTTGTTTACGGCTTACGGATCCGGGCATTTAGTATTACCAACCCGATTGAAAGTGAGGTTGCTGACGTTGCAGAGGGTGGGTCGGAGTACTACCGCGTTGAAGTGTTCTTAGAGCACGGCGGACAACACTATGATGTTATGGGCTTTACTCAGGAGCAGGTGTTAGCTGACGTTGTGACTCAATACGAAAAGTACTTACACTATCTGCATCTATCGAGCTCAGAATATATGGGTGACGAGGCCAAGTAACGTGAATATATATCCCCTCAACACCATGGTGTTGAGGGGATTGTTTGACTTTAAATAGTCAATGTCATCACGTTAACCATACAGTCGAAGAAGCTAGCTTTAGAAGCTTGGGTATAGAAGAGGTTCAGTGTTAGAATTGAGCCAATCAGTGTTAATTCAAGATGAGATAAAGTGAATGCCTGCACCAGGACAAAGCAAGTTAGATAAAGTACTGGCCGAAGCTCGAGAGTATAAGGCTAAACGTGAAACCGGTTACCGAGAGCAAGCGCTTAAGCTTTATCCTTGGGTTTGTGGTCGTTGTACTCGCGAGTTTAACAATGCCAACTTACGAGAGTTGACGGTGCATCACCGTGATCATAATCATGATAACAACCCATCAGACGGCTCGAACTGGGAATTGTTATGTCTGTACTGCCATGACAACGAACATTCGAAATTTGAAGAGTTGATCCAGTATGGCGCAACGACTGAAACCAAAGTGGATGCGGCAACCTATAATCCGTTTGCTGACTTGAAAAGCATGCTTAAGAAATAATCGACTTTATTGTAGAGTCATACAATATAGAAAAAGCCGCATAACGCGGCTTTTTTGTTTTATGTTGAGCTGTTGTCAGTGTTGGCTATTCTAGCTTCAGCTTCTAACCATTTGGCGCGGCTTAAAATAGCGCTATTCTCACCATCGACCATGTCAGCTTTACGCTGTTCAAGCTTGGCCCAGATTTGTGCTTTTCTCTCTTCAGTGGCACTACCCCAACCGACAATTTCGTCAATGTGGCGATAGCATCCCATACAGTAATCATCTTCATTTAGCCCACAGCGAGCGACGCAGGGAGATTGCATATTATTGTGCACCTGTTCGAATTTGCGTCGAAGTGTAAGTTAGCTAGAATTGAGTTACAAGTGAGTGGTTAGAACTATGATTTATAATCTAGCAATAACTGACTAACTATGAGTGATTCTATAGAGTTTATGAACGCTCAGTTTTACCAGTAGTGCTTAAGCTTAACCAGTGGTAGAATCCGCGAATATCACACTTTAGATATAATATTCAGTATGTTGCAATATTTCGGAGGCTTTATGAGGGCGATGTGTCGCTTTTGCTTTGTTAGTGTTATAGGCGTGTTAGTGGCTGGCTGTTCGCTATTAGAGATAAAGCTTGAGAGTGGTATTGAGCCTCTGCCAAAAGAGCAATTAAATATGCGGGTGTTTAGCCGCGATTTTAGTACTGTTTTTTACAGCCAAATAGAGAGTGCGGCTGATATGATAGAGCGAAATAGCGATAGCATTCCAATCAAATCGAACGCTTTGATGTGGAAGATTAACGCAGAGCAAAACTTGCAACATACGATCTTTCAAGCATCACCGACCGCTGCGATGGTTGATACATGGGTATTCACCGAACAGATGGCGCAGTTTTTTGAAGCGGGAGCCGGTAAAAATGTATTCGGCGAGCAGCAACAAGCGGCGGTTGATGTCAGCAATAACTTGAGAAATCAGTTTGAGCGAACAATTAAAAACTTTGGCGCCAGCAATTTTAAAAAGAATCAAGCTTTCGTAAAACAGTATGTAGCCAAATATCCTATCAAAGATATGTCATTTACTCGCCAATCTGCTTTTACTGATTGGCTTGAATATAATGAGATCAATGAGTTTGATGCGGTTACCACCTTTGGTACAGTGCCAGAGGTGATGAGTGATATTTCAGACAGAATGGCAATGATCGCCGAGCAGATGCCAAAAATACTAGGATGGAAAGCGGAGCTATATGCTTTGCACTCCAATATTAATGCTGAAGAGGTGCAAGCTACCTTGATGAGTATCAGTAATACGTCGGCTAAGTTTCAGCAGTTGATGGCGCAAAGCCCTGAAATGATGCAAGCACTAGCCGTCGACCTGCGCCGAGAGCTTACACCGCTACTCGAGCAGTTAAGTGAAACCACTGACGATAAACTCAGTCAGCTCTCCGTTGAGCGACAAGCGTTGGAGTTAATGGTTAGCAATGAGCGTATAGCACTTGAAGCTATGGTTGCCAGAGAAAGGGCGGCGGCCGCCGTTGATTTAGAAGCAATCTCGGAGCAGACAGTAAAAGTGGTATTTGAAGAGCTCACTAAAACCTTGAAAAGTTTAATTCTCTATTTTGTACTGTTCTTGCTGGTGGTATTTTTTGCGCCACTAGGGCTCGGAGTGTGGTTGGGTAAGCGCTTGCAAATTCGACAAAGTGACAAGCAGACAATAAAACCTAGCACCTAGCTGTGGTAAACTAGTGTTATTAATGAAAAGGAGACACAATTTGTGTTTCCTTTTATTGTCTTGAGTACTCATCTATACAGCAACAAGCATAGAAGCCAAGAAGATTGAAGGCTCAGTAGTGAAGTCGTCTGTATTGTCCTAATCAGCGTTGAATTAACCGTTATTGAAGATGCCGCAAAATAATAGTCACACACTCTCCTTTGCTGCTCAATTGAAGCAACTTGATCGCTTACTTTGTGCCAGTCGTCCACTGTGGCAGAATCGTAGTTTTGAGTGTACACAGCTACCTTGGGCAGAGGATTTTCCTACACTCGCAAAGGCGGTGTGGCAACTGGAAGATAGTCAACTTGATGAAATTGATGCTTGTCAGTCGCGGCTTAATGAGTTGCTTTTGCCGTCACTGCATGAGGATTTGTTGGCAGCGGGTGTAGATTGGAACTTAAGTTTTCTGTTGCCTAGTTCGCTTTCAACAGCTGATACATCAATTGATACCGCTACTGCCACAGAGCCTTTGCTTGATTTTGAAGATATGGCGCATTTCAGCGCACATATAAAAGGCCGGAAATGGCAGCAAATAACCGCATTTTCGGCGAAGATCCCTGCAAGTAATCTTCCTGTACTTGAGTGGTGCGCCGGTAAAGGGCATTTAGGCCGCTTAATAGCCAAGCTAAATCAGCGCAGTGTCACCAGCTTAGAATGGCAGCAAAGCTTGTGTGATGCCGGACAGCAGTTTGCCGATAAGTGGCAGCTGCCACAACGCTTTATCTGTGCCGATGCCTTTGATGCGCAGCAACAGCAGCTTAAAAAAGAACAACTTGCGGTGGCACTGCATGCGTGCGGCGATCTGCACGTCACCTTACTTAAACACGCTAAACAAGCTGGGACTAAGCAGCTAGTGATATCTCCGTGTTGCTATCACCTTATTAAGGCTAAGTCTTATCAGCCACTGTCTAGCGTCGCTAAAGAGAGTGAGCTTAAATTGAGCCGTGCCGATCTGCAGTTACCACTGCAGCAAAGCACCATTGCGAGTGAGAAGCACAAACAGTACCGCTTACAAGAGATGGCATGGCGATTAGCTTTTGATTCATTACAGCGAGAAATGCGCCAAGTGGATGAGTATCTGCCTGTCCCGTCGATAAAGCTTAGTCAGTTAAATGGCTCTTTTGAGGCTTTTTGTCGATGGGCTGCTGCGAGTAAACAAGTGGTTTTAAATGAGTCGATAGATTGGGCACATTACCAAACATTGGGATATGCGCGACAGCGACTCACTCGCCGTATAGATTTAGTGGCGCATCTGTTTCGAGCTGTACTCGAAAAGTGGTTGTTACTTGACCGCGTTTGCTATCTTGAAGAGAGTGGCTATCGAGTTGAACTGAGTGAATTTTGTGCAAACAGTGTTAGCCCTCGAAATGCGCTAATTAGCGCTTTTAAATAGAAAAATCGTAGATTTGTAATTTAATAAGTGCGTAACAATTTGTTTCTTAAGTTGTAATTAAGTCTGCTGTGATTGAATGAAGTGTAAAAGTAGTGCCATTTTTATAGAAAAGCCGATGATATAGCGCATTAAAAGCTCTCAGATATGAGGTTTTTTATTGAATCATCGGCTTTTTCTTGCTCAAATGGCTGGTTAATAATAAATAATTATCTATGTTGGTTGATATTTGACCAATGCAGTGAGCGATTAAATAAAGTTTCATGAAATATTCCCGCGTTTTTATCAATAGCATGGCCTACGAATTAGCGCCTGAAGTTGTGTCGACTTCTGAGCTTGAATCTCGTTTAGCGCCGTTATACAAAAAGTTTCGTATCCCGATGGGGCAACTTGCTACATTGACAGGGATCCATGAAAGACGCTGGTGGCCAAAAGGGCACCGACTCTCTGACGGAGCGTTAGCGGCGGCGCATAAGGCAATTAATGAAACTGATGTTCAGATCAGTGATTTAGGCGCGGTGGTCTACACCGGTGTTTGTCGTGATCAACATGAACCTGCTACCGCATGTCGTATTGCCGCTGAATTGGGCGTTTCCAAAGACACCGCCATTTACGATATAAGTAACGCCTGCTTAGGTGTGCTGTCAGGTATTCTAGATATTGCTAACCGTATCGAGCTGGGGCAGATCAAAGCAGGTCTTGTGGTCTCTTGTGAATCTGCTCGGCATATTGTTGATATTACTATCGACAAGATGCTGGCAGAGCCAACTATGCAAAATTTTGCTCAGTCTTTGGCGACGCTTACAGGTGGCTCAGGCGCTGTTGCTGTGTTACTGACTGATGGTAGCTTGGGTTTAAAAGGCGCACGTCAGCATCAGTTGTTAGGTGCAAGCCATTTGTCTGCGCCGCAGCATTACGATTTATGTCAATGGGGGCTCGAAGAAGCTGGTCCTCAATTGTACCGTGAATTTATGCGTACCAATGGTGTTGCCTTGCTTAAAGAAGGTGTTGAGCTTGCACGTCATACTTGGACGCACTTCTTAGATCAGCGCAATTGGTTGGTAGAGCAAGTTGATAAAGTCATTTGCCACCAAGTGGGCTCGTCGAATCGCCGAAATGTGCTTGAAGCGCTCAATATTCCAGAAGAGAAAGAGTTTCCTACCTATAAATTGCTGGGTAATATGGGCACGGTTTCTTTACCTGTTACCGCTGCGATGGCGCACGATCAAGGTTTCTTGAAAACCGGCGACCAAGTGAGCTTTTTAGGTATAGGCAGTGGCTTAAACTGCATGATGTTAGGGCTGAAGTGGTAACAAAATACTCTGGCAGCTCAGCGTTGCCAGCTAGCCCGACATAGATAAGCTCAGTAAAGAATTATAGGAAGCGTCATGTTAGACACTCTGCACCCATTTAAACGTAATTATTTAGATAGAAACGGCAATAAACTACAATATGTCAACGAAGGATCGGGTGATCCTGTTGTCATGGTACACGGCAACCCAAGTTGGTCGTTCTACTATCGTAATCTTATTAGTGCATTAAGCGACAAGCATCAATGTATCGTCCCTGACCATATAGGTTGTGGCTTATCAGACAAGCCTGACGATAGCGGTTACGATTACACCCTTAAGAGCCGTATTGATGATCTTGAAGCGCTGCTTGAGCATCTTGACGTAAAAGACAATATCACGCTGGTGGTTCACGACTGGGGTGGAATGATTGGTATGGGTTATGCGGCCCGTTATCCTGAGCGCATCAAGCGTTTCGTTATTTTAAACACTGGCGCATTTCATTTGCCAAAGACAAAACCTTTCCCTTGGGCACTATCAATTTGCCGCAATACGTTACTCGGCACCTGCTTAGTGCGTGGTTTTAACGCTTTTTCATCAGCTGCATCCTATGTTGGCGTTAAGCGTAAACCAATGCATAAAGATATTCGTGAGGCCTATGTCGCGCCGTTTAACTCGTGGGCCAATCGTATCTCTACTTTGCGTTTCGTACAGGATATCCCGTTAAAGCCGGGTGACCGTAACTACGAAATGGTGTCTGATATTGCAGCGAGCTTAGAGCAATTTGCTAAGGTGCCAACGGTCATCTGTTGGGGCCTACAAGATTTTGTATTTGATAAGCATTTCCTCGATGAGTGGAAACAGAGAATGCCTCATGCAACCGTGCATGAATTTGCAGACTGTGGTCATTACATTTTAGAGGATGCTGCTGATGAAGTTATCAATCATGTCAAAACCTTTATCGATGATAATAGCATTGAAGTTGCACAAGACTCGGTGGCATAAAAAACGATGAACAAAACGCTTGAGAGCCAGCAGTCAGGGGCTAACCTTTGTCGTCACTTGGTTAATGCTGCTAACAATACTCCTGATTCTCTCGCGGTTGCAGTGCAACACTCAAATGGCCAGTCAGTTGCGTGCTTAAGCTATGAAGAGATGGATTTTCAAACGCTTAATGCCCAAAGTGACCACATTGCGGCGGCGCTTATTAAGTTTGGGCTAAAGCCCGGCATGAAAGCGGTGTTGATGGTCACACCGAGTATCGATTTTTTCTGCTTAACTTTTGCGCTGTTTAAAGCTGGCATCATTCCTATTTTGGTCGATCCCGGTATGGGGGTTCGCAACCTCAAACAGTGTTTTATTGAAGCCAAACCTGATGTATTTATCGGCATACCCAAAGCGCATATTGCCAGACGCCTGTTTGGTTGGGGAAAGGGCAGCGTTAAACATTTGATCACCGTAGGTGGTGGTAAGGTCGTGAATGCTTTCACGGGGGCGGTTAGCCTTGAGCACATCGTCAAGCAAGTAAGTCATGTTCAACCTTTTAAGCTGCAATGGTTAGCTGAAGATGCCATGGCGGCAATATTATTTACCAGCGGCAGTACCGGTACTCCCAAAGGAGTGGTCTATTCCCACAAGATGTTTGAGGCGCAAATTAGCGCGCTTAAACATGATTATGCCATCAAACCGGGTGAGCGTGATTTAGCCACGTTCCCGTTATTCTCGTTATTCGGTCCAGCCCTTGGTATGGCTTCTATTGTGCCTGATATGGATGCCAGTAAACCGATAACCGCCAACCCTGATTTTATTTTTGCTGCCATTGATAAGTATCAGTGTAGCAATATGTTTGTTAACCCAGCGCTGATAGAGCGTTTAGGGCAAGCAGGTAGCCAGACTAATCATAAATTAGCCAGCATTAAACGCGTTATTTCCGCGGGAGCCCCCGCCACGATTTCATCAATAAAACGTTTTAGCTGTATGCTCAATCACGATGTTGAAGTGCTTAACTCTTATGGCGCGACTGAATCGCTGCCGTTAAGTAAAATTGGCAGTCAGGCGCTATTTGAGACTACGGATGTCACTGACAATGGTGGTGGGATCTGTGTGGGTCGCTCCATTGCTGGCGTCGATATTACTATTATTGATATTGATGAAAGTCCGATTAAGCACTGGTATGACGAGTTAACGCTAGCGGCCAATCAAATCGGTGAGATTGTGGTGAAAGGCCCAATGGTGAGCCGTGCATATTATCAACGAGATAGTGCCACTCAGGCCGCCAAAATCATCGATGGCGATAGTATTCGTCACCGTATGGGCGATCTAGGGTATCTGGACGACAATGGATTGTTATGGATGTGTGGCCGTAAGGCGCACCGAGTTGATGCAAAAACCGCTGGCGACAAATTACAACGTTACTATTCTATTGCAACTGAGCGTATTTTTAATACTCACCCTGATATTAAACGTAGTGCGCTAGTGGGGGTGACTGTTGCAGGTAAAATAACGCCTTTAATTTGTCTTGAATTGAATCAGTCCTTGGCGTGCGCCAATTCTGCGGTACTTTATGCTGAGCTTAGACAATTGGCAGAGCAACATAGCCACACCCAAGGGATAGAACGTTTTCTTATCCATGCCGATTTCCCGGTTGATATTCGCCACAACGCTAAAATATTTAGAGAAAAATTGGCCGTTTGGGCCCAGAAACAGATCAAGGAATAGCTGATTGTGTCTGACAATAACGCAAATACTCCTGTTTTAAGTGATTTTGCTCAAGCCGAGCAAGTTGCACTCAAGCGTCTAAAACAACACACATCCCATGCATTTGTCACCGGCGCAGGTGGTTTTTTAGGTAAAGCCATTTGTGAGCGTTTATTGGCAGCAGGTATTAAGGTAACCGGCTTTGCCCGTGGTGACTATCCGTTACTCTCCCAAATGGGCGTTAACATGGTCAAGGGCGATCTTGCTGATGAGTCTGCAGTATCAGCTGCCATGCAAGGTTGTGACATTGTATTTCATGTTGCGTCTAAAGCAGGGGTTTGGGGCAGTAAACAAAGTTACTACTCGCCCAATGTTGATGGGGCCAAGTACATCATTAACGCCTGTAAAAAATCGAATATCAGTAAGCTCATTTATACTAGTACGCCAAGTGTTACTTTTGCAGGCGTTGATGAAAATGGCTGTGATGAATCTGCGCCGTATGCTGATAATTACCTTAATTTTTACGGCGAATCTAAAGCGGTTGCCGAGAAGATGATGATTAATGCCAATGGCAATGGCACTGATGCAGGCGATACACTGCAAACGGTATCGTTAAGGCCGCATCTTATCTGGGGGCCGGGCGATCCACATTTGGTGCCGCGGGTGCTTGAACGTGCAACAGCAGGGCGCTTAAAACTTGTGGGTAAGCAAGATAAATTGGTTGATACCATCTATGTCGGGAATGCGGCTTATGCCCATATTTTAGCGGCTGAGAAATTATGCGTGGCCAGTGCGCATGCAGTACAAGCTCTGTGTGCAGGTAAAGCTTATTATCTGAGTAATGATCAGCCTATAACTATGGCGGCCATGCTCAATAAAATTCTCGATTGCAAAAACTTGCCAGCTGTTAATAAGCGTGTGCCTACTTCGCTGGCTTATGCCGTGGGCGCGCTACTTGAATCGATATACGGCCTAATAGGTAAGACAGAAGAGCCCATCATGACTCGCTTTGTTGCACGGCAGCTTTCAACGAGTCATTATTTTGATATCAGCGCCGCTAAGTCAGATTTAGGCTACAGCGCGATTGTAAGTATTGATGAGGGTATGCAGCGTCTTAAAAAGTCGTTAGCTTAGAGTCTCATTCAAGTTGCAACTCAAGGAGTAGAGTTATGCAAACAGCCAGCTGCAATTGTGGCCAATTATCCCTATCTGTAAGCGGTGATCCCATTCGGGTTTCCGTGTGCCATTGTAATGCCTGCCAAAAACGCACTGGCAGCGCTTTTGGTGTGCAAGCTCGCTATCCATTAAGCCAAGTCTCTTTTACTGGTGTCAGTCATCATTATCAACGTGTTGGTGATGATGGCGCGACGATCACTTTTGAGTTTTGCCCCCATTGCGGCGGAAATCTGTGGTTCACCATGGATATTATGCAGGATGTGGTTGCTATTCCATTAGGCAATTTTGCCAATGATACGGTGCATAAATCCCTGCTTGCAGTGCCTAGTGTGGTGGTTTATCAAGACCGCTGTCATGATTGGGTAAAGCTGCAAGGAATTGATGAAGTTTATGATTAATAGAGCTTTATGTGCTGCTGCATTTTAAGGAAATAAAATGAAATACCGCTATTTACGAATAATGTTGGTTATAGCAGCGTTACTTGGTGTTCAAACTTCAACGCTTGCGGCGGATAACCCTTTTGTTGGCAGTTGGCAACTTGTATCTGGCAAGTACCTTGATGGTAAGGGCAAGTGGGTACATTATGGCGAGCTGAAATTAACTGCCATAAAAGTTATCTCCGCCAACCATTTCAGCTTCACCACCATGAAGAATGTTGGCTCTCTTGATAAACCTAAGCAAGAGTTTTGGGCTGCCGGAACTGGCAGCTATACCTATAGTGATACCGATTATGTTGAATATCCACAGCTAAACTCCTTTGGTGTTGCACCTGATAAACCTTTTGCTTTCACTTATGAGATCAATGGCGATGAGTGGCAAACTCAGCGGATTGAAAAGGGTGAATTAAAAGAGCAAGAGTTATGGAAGAAACTAGATTGAATGCTGAATTAGCTAACATAGATAAGGGGAACAATAATGACTGTTAAACCTAAAAGAGATATTGAAAAAGGTTACACAAACGCAGAATTCGCAGCCAAATTAAGGCGTCTAGCCGACGCATTAGAGACTGGTGATAAGTTTGAAATACAGATAGCGGGTGAGCGAGTTTACGTGCCTGTTCGCGCGGAGTACACGGTTGAACATGAGCGCAGTGACGATGAAGAAGAGATTGAGTTTCAAATTAAGTGGTCACCAAAGTAGCCACTATCGGCAGATCTTATTTTTGCTAAGAGAGTTGTGAAAATGGTGCCAGTCGATATTGTAGAGAGTCTCGTTGCAGCAAAGGATTGATTTATGTTTAGCCTTTTTATCAATAAGTTCGGCACTACTTTATATGTTCAAATATGGGAAAACCGCATTAGAGTCGTCGATATTGATAGCAATAATGTGTTTGATGAGCAGCCGTTACTGCAGTTTAACAGCTTAAAAAATGGCAAAATGGACGTTGTCGCATTTGGTAACCAAGCCTATGTTGATGCTGTCAATCCTTTCTCCCATCCCAGAGCTCTGTTAGCTGATTTTTTTATTGCTGAGCTTTTGCTGAAACAGATAATGCAAAAACTGAGCGGCAAAAAATTCACCATTTCGGCGCCAGTGGTCATTGTTCATCCCATGGAAAAAACAGAGGGCGGTTTAACCATGATTGAAATTAGAGCGCTGCGTGAAATGGCGTTAGGGGCAGGGGCTAGAGATGTTGCAATCTACCAAGGTAAAAATACATTAGCAGTGTCAGAAATTGTTTTTAAAGATATTGCGCAACAAGAAATTATGGCTGCGGCTGCTAGCAGTCCAATGTGATTATCAGATATTTGTACATTTAACTAAGCCTAATCTTGGAGGTTCTATTGAAGCTTGTTATCCCATCAGCCGCTTATGAACAGAGTTATCGAGAATACATTAAAGAGTTGGGCGATGAAGAGCGTTATCCGTTTCCCCTCGATTTCGAATCCGATGATTTTGAGCAATTGCTTACTCGACTGAATGACTTTGCCCAAGGTAGGAACCTACCCGATGGTTATGTTCAAAGTTCCACACTGTGGTTAGTGGATAATGAACAGATTGTCGGAGTCACTAATATTCGGCACCGGCTCAATGATGCAATCAAATACTGTGGCGGTCATATTGGTTTAGGCATAAGGCCTTCACACCGAGGTAAGGGCATTGGAGTACAGCTGATGAAAATGTCTATTCACTATCTAACCCAGATGAATGTGTCGTCTATTCATATTCATTGTCATAAACACAACCTCGCTTCAGCGAATATGATAAAAGCGTGCGGCGGAAAGCTTGATTCTGAAATCACTCAAGCTGGGGTGGTCGTTCAACGGTTTGTAGTTAAGACTACCTGATCCGCAATGTTAGTATTACAGATAGGTATACTTGTCGGTTTAGCTAAGTATGACTTAGGGTATATACACCGATTTAACATGTCTTAAAGTAAAATATTTTGGTATTTCAAACTAAATCAATTAACTCACAACTGCTAAGCTATAGTCTGTAAAGTGACATGTGACGCGTTTGTTAGGAAGCAATAAGCTGCAAGTTATCGTCAAATAAAGTAAAATAAACCCACATTTTTCGAATGAAATTCGTTCTAAACGAGGATCAATGAATATTAAAAAAGATAAATATAGTATTGATAATACCGATTACACAGTCGGACAAGATAACATTCAAAAGTGGGGGTTCGATGTTCATAACCCTGTTTTCGGGATCAGCGCTTCCTTAATCGGGCTCTTCCTCATCGCAATTCTGTTAGTCGATCCAGAAACCTCCAAAGCGGCATTAGATGGTATCAAATGGAAAATCATTGGTGCTTTTGATGGTTTGTTTATGTGGTCTGCCAATATTTTCGTGGTGTTCTGTTTAGCCATGATTGTATCGCCATTTGGTAAAATTCGCTTAGGCGGTGATGAAGCTAAAACTGATTACTCGATGAAATCCTGGGTGGCGATGTTATTTGCTGCTGGTATGGGTATTGGGCTAATGTTTTGGGGCGTTGCAGAGCCAGCAGCCTATTTTACTGGCTGGTATGAAACACCTCTGAACGTCACTCCAAATACGCCTGAAGCTGCGAAATTAGCACTGGGTGCCACCATGTACCATTGGGGACTACACCCATGGGCAATCTACGGTGTAGTGTCACTGTCGTTAGCATTTTTTGCTTACAACAAAGGCTTGCCGCTCTCAATGCGCTCGGTGTTTTACCCTATTTTAGGTGATCGCACTTGGGGTTGGCCTGGACATGTTGTTGACATCCTAGCAGTGCTTGCAACCCTGTTTGGTTTAGCAACATCGCTAGGGCTTGGCGCCCAGCAAGCAGCAAGTGGTTTCCATCATGTGTTCGGCATGGATAACGGCTTAATGTTGCAAATAGCAATTATCTTTATTGTGACCTTGCTGGCTGTTGTATCGGTTATTCGTGGTATTGATGGTGGCGTAAAAATCATCAGTAATGTCAATATGCTATTGGCTGCAGCCTTAGTGCTGTTTGTCGCCTTGGTGACATTTGCTGTCTCTATGGGCACCATTCCGACAACGGTTATGGGATATATTGAAAATATTATTCCATTGAGTAACCCAAGCGGCCGAGAAGATGAAGCTTGGATGCATGGCTGGACGGTATTCTACTGGGCTTGGTGGATCTCGTGGTCTCCTTTTGTGGGCATGTTTATCGCCCGTATTTCACGTGGACGTACAATACGTGAATTTATGACGGCAGTGCTGATTGTTCCTACTGTAGTGACCACGCTGTGGATGTCTGTGTTTGGTGGTGTTGCGATTGATCAAATCACTAATAAAATAGGTACTTTAGGCGAGAAAGGCTTAACGGAAGTGCCATTGGCGATGTTCCAAATGTTCGATGCTTTGCCAATGGGCAATATCTTGTCTTTGCTTGCTGTTGTATTAGTCTTGGTCTTTTTTGTGACCTCATCGGACTCTGGCTCATTAGTGATTGATAGTATTACTTCAGGTGGTAAAGTCGATGCGCCAGTTCCTCAACGTGTATTTTGGGCCTTTATTGAAGGGGCGATAGCCGCAGGTCTTGTTTGGGTGGGTGGCACTGAAGCCATTGAAGCCTTACAAGCTGGCGCTATTTCAACAGCCTTGCCATTTACCATTATTTTATTGGTGATGTGTGTCAGTCTGATATTGGGATTGCGTACTGAGAAGCGCTTTCGCTAGTCTGAAAGTGAGTAGTTGAAAAAGGCCGTGTGGCTTACCACACGGCCTTTTTATATTTATAAGCTACAGCTCTACAAAAGCGTTTGAAATTATAACCACAGCTTTTTAATCGGTGTGTTAGGACTGAAATGATGGTAGATCTGCGCCTGTAATAGCTCTGCAGTTGCAATGGCATCGGTCAAGGCATCGTGTGGCGGATATGTCGGTAGGTTATAGCGAGTACGGCTATTGGCTAGGCGGATTGATTCGGGGCGGCCTTTTTTAAACCAATCTAAAAAGCGCTTTGGTTTAGCCTGTTGAACATCTGCTTCGATTTGCATGGTATCAACAACGGGGAAAACAATGCCCTCATTGATGACGCTTCGCAATGCTGCATCAAAAAAGTCTCGCTCAATTCTGCGGTAATGAACCACAACAACTTTTCCCGCCAGTTCATCTAATAACTGCTCAAGTATTCGTAGCAGATCCGGCGCACCTTTTAGGTCCGAATGGGTGATCCCGTGGATGATGATAGAATCTTCCTTGAGCTTATCTTCCGGAGTAATGAACCAGTGTTTGGCTTGCCGACAGGCAATGCGGCGCAGAGTAAACGGCACTAATCCAATACTGATGATACTGTTTTCATTAGCATCTAGACCTGTGGTTTCAAAGTCTAAGGCGACAAAGTCGATATCTTTTAGTTCGGTTTCACCGTGATAGGTGCTGGCATTGTAAAAATTGCTTAGGCGACTATCTTTACTTTCTTGCGCTTTAATTTTTAGAAATGCTTTCCAGTTCAACACCTCTTGGTTGGTGAAGTTTTGCATCATTTACCCCTGCATGCTGTTGGCACTGTAGCGGAATTTTAAAAAGTTCTGCGCGCTGCTTAATACCAAAAACGCATCCTTGAGGTTACGTCTTTCAAAATCAGACATGTTCTCCGGTTCAATATTGTTATCTGGTTCTTGTTCTGACTCAATATCTAGGGCTTGATGACGAATGCGAACTAATGAAATGAATTCCATGGCATGCTGCAGATCTTTGCCCTTTAATGGTGGCAAGATGCCAGCTTCGATGATGTCTTCAAGTCGATCAAAAGAGTTTTGTGATTGAGAGCCGATAGCAAGTGCATGCACACGAATGAGATCGGCTAGCGGTGCGGTACCACGTCTTTTCAAGTTAATTGAGTTGTTGTGTCTACCATCTTTTTCCATCACAAAATCTTTGAAAAAGCCCAATGGTGGCGTACGGTTTATAGCATTTCTAGCAAGGCAAGCTAAAAAGCGGTTATTCTTTTTCGCTTTTCTCAAAATAAAGGCGTTTAACTGCTCCGCCCATTTAGGCCTGCCATAGACACCGTAAAGATCGAAAAAAATTGAGCTATTTAGTAAAGCTTGTGGATTTGGGTTTTCAATCCAATCGGCGAAACACTCCTCCCATTGTGACTGTGTTTTTCGATATTCAGGGTTGGTGGCCATGATATCGCCAGTACAATAGGTATAGCCGCAGGCGGCTAGTCCATCACACACAAAGGTGGCAAGCTCCCTAAAGTAATTACCATGAAGCGATTCTTGATAATCGTTATCGAGAATAATGGCATTATCTTGATCGGTTACAATCAGCTGCTCGTCACGAGCCATCGAGCCCAAAGCCAAGAAACAGTAGGGGACTGGCGGTGGGCCTAACTTCTCTTCGGCTAACTCTAATAAGCGCTGTTTAAAGCTTCTGCCAATCTCTGACATCGCCCGTCCTACCATGTGTGAGTTGGCATCTTCGTTGACCATGCGCACAAAACAATCTTTTAGCTGACTGGAGAGCATGATTAAGTCATCAATACTGTTTTGCTGAAATATACTACTGACAATCAACAAACTGTTTTGAGATTCATAACGAATAATGTCGGTGACTTCTATCAGGCCAATGGGTTGCTTGTTTTTTAAAATCGGTAAGTGGTGGACGTTATACCTAAGCATTAATAGCATAGCTTCAAAAATATAAGCGTTGTGATCTAAAGAGATAAGCTCTGTGGACATCACTTCAACAACCGGGGTATCAACATCTATGCCTTCGGCGATGACTTTTGCGCACAGATCTCGCTGAGTAATTATGCCAACAAAGCTATTGCCGCCTTCATCAGCAAGATTAGGGTCATGAATAATAGCAGCCGATACATTCTCCTCAGACATAATGCTGGCGACACCTTGAACTGTGGTGTCAATTGGCAACATGACTGGCGCGCCACTGAGCAAGGTCTTTACCTTAGAAGTAGTCAGTGAGTTAGCATCGTCACTGTTGTCTTCAACGGCTTGCTGTAATCGAATACTGCCTTCTACTTCAACAAAGTCAGCAAAGGCGTCGTATTGTTCACAAAGCTCACCGAAGACACTTTCAGGAATGCAGTACAACAGAGTGTCTTTCACTGACTTTGCAGGAAAGCGAACCTTATTACGGGTTAGCAGCCCCATCTGCCCAAATAAACCGCCCTGGTCAAGACGGTTATAGAGCTCGCCAGTACGACGATATATTTCAACAACACCGCTGCGGATCATAAACAAGTCATGGATCTCATCACCAAACTCGATGATCATGTTATCTGCGCGGTAATAGGAGATCTCGACACTTTTCGATACGTCGATTAATGCCTCTTCTGGCAGCTGATCAAACGGGGGGTATTGGCGAATGAAATTTCGAATTTCAAGTAGCTCAGCTTCCATTAGGTACTCGATGTTGATGATAAATAGAATATATTAACAGTAGTATACCCGTTCTAGATGAAGATGCAGGGTTCTGTGGGAGTTTAATGGACTTTAATCAAGGCATTTATGGTGTAGGTAACGTTTGCTTTGCTCCCTTTTAGATGCGTAGCTTTAAAGGGAGCGCGACAAGACTTAGTGTGCTTATGTTGATTTGATATTTTTAATTACTGTTACAGGCAAGTTGAGTTTGTTGTTGGCACCTTTGCAGTGTTTGTTCGGGTGATTGATCACCCAGACAGAAGTCGAGTCGTAATGTTCTTTTTTCTGTCTTAGTTTCACCCGCTGTCGTGACTGGAATCCATTTCCACTTCTTTAGCATTTTTCTAGAATATTTTCCGAGATTTTTGTGCGGTATTGATTGAATTGCCTCTATATTCTTAGTTTTACCGGATTCTGAAATATCAAAAGATAACACGGTGCAACCCTGTAGCCCAGAACGCGCCAGTTCTATTGGATATAGAGGGGGAGCTGTTTCTTTGCGTTTCCAAAGAGCATCATCGGCTGGGCTGATATTAGTGACTAGCACATCAGCGTACATATTCTTACTCCTAGCGAAACTCGTTGTTGATATAGTCATCATTGCTAACGCGACAAGCAGTAAATATTTCATATACATTCCTTTGTTCTATCTTTTAAGTATTTTATCAGCGGGAACAGGAGCCCTTGCTATCCTTTAATGCTGCTGAACGAACTGAGTAAATCAGTCTATTTTCCAGCTATTTTGTAAGCATAAAGACTGATCACTATACTCTTATTGTATCCGCTTACAATAGTAATCAAGTCTATTCAGTAACCGTTGATTGTGCTGTATGTGGCTCTTCTGGGCTAAAAGCTTGATGGTAGGCAACCATGAAATCTTCTCTTATCTGTTGCTCAAGATGTATGGCTCTCTCTGTCGGGCAGAAAATCATGATATGCACTATTTGTTCGCCCGCAGGACCACTGTTGACATGAATATGGGGTTCGCTGCCAGGCAAGTCCACGCCTGCGTGTTTTTCTATTATGTTGTTGTAACGCTTTGCGACTTCATTAAAGTCTTCGCAGTGCAGCTCTATTTGGCTAGTTAGCGCTGGAAATAACGGATAAAGATTAACAAATTCAACCACTGTGATATTAAAACTATGATAAACATAGCGCTTCATAAAGTTTAGGTTTTTTACGGCATAAGTGAAAAACATGCTGTTAGGCAAGGTCGCTGTTTTTCCAGTGAAATGGTACTGACCATGATGCAAGTCGATCTCTTGAATCACAGTCGCCATTAGGTTGTGCTCTATGACTTCACCGCAAATCTTACCAACTTCAATCCAATCGCCGATGACAAACGAGCGAGAACTTGCACGCTGTATCGAACCGGTAAAGCAAAGGATAATCTCTTTAGAAGCGACCACAAATGCGATCGCAATTGCGGTAACTGACAAGGCAAACTTGCTGATTTCGGTTTGCCACAGCATGAATAAGATAAGCACAATAATGAAAAATGTGCTGTTTTTAGTGCGCGACATCCACTTGCGCTGCCCATCAGACAGAAATGCGACATCACCTCTAATTCGTGAAATGATAAAACGCTTCACTAGCGAGATAAGCACGACGATTAACACGGTTAATAGGAACTTATGCTCGAGAAAGAAGTCGATGATTAACGTTATCTTGTCCACCAAAATGGCTACCTTTGTTGATTGTCCGAAAGAGGTATAACTATCTGATTACTTTATGAGGAATATGAGGATAAAACAAGGTGATTAGTAGTGACTGAGTTAGAATTGGTCTAGCTTGCTTAGCAAGAGACTTTGATGATCTAAAAGGCCAGAGTAAAAATAGGCTACTCTGGCTTTATGTTACGTCTATTTTAAGATAGCCCTAGGTCTTAGTTTAGTGTCACCTTGAGCGTCATCCCCGCTCTAGCCCCTATAATTGAGATGTATTGCCAGCCAGTCCCTGGATTCGCTACGGTTATCGACTCGGTATTTCCAGCGTTGCTCGAGCGTTGATCATAACTTGAAGCGGTTGCCCAATTACTCGCTTTGTAATAGACATCTGCGTTGCCTGTGCCGTGATCACTTTCAATGGTAATGCTACTTGTGCCTGCATTGACGTAGATGTAGTAATACTGAGGGTAATTGGTTGATGAAGTATTGGGTACACAAATCGCGTCGCCACTGGTTAGGTTCTGTGCCGACGTCGGACCTTCTGTAACACAGGCATTCTCAAGTGTTCCGCCGCTGTTACCGGTAATCGTTACAGGTGCTGAATCTATTGAACTAGCACCTAGATTATCGGTAACAGTAAGCACCGCTGTATATGAGCCGGCAGTTGAATAGCTGTGGCTAGGGGTTGCGCTATTACTACTATTGCCGTCACCAAAGTTCCAACTGTATGACGCTATATTGCCATCTGAATCGTTAGATCCCGAACTAGAGAACCCGATAGCGCTATTAATGGAACCATTGTAGGGACCATTTGCTTCAGCTGTGGGGGCTTGATTTTGCGATGCTGAGCCTGTACGAATGTGCATGTAACTGGTGTTATTTTGTTCCGTCCATTCAGAAACCGTATCGTTACTATCGATGAGCACCCCAAGGTAGTAGTCGGTATTAGGGGTAAGATTACTCGGTATAGTAATGGTTTTTATGACGGTATCAGGCGTGTTACGAGTCACCGTGACATTGTCAGTTCTAATCAGCGTATCTGTGTTGGTGATTGTTGCGTTGGTAGATATGTAGTAGCCCAAGGCTACAGATTGACTATTGCGACCATTGTTTTCAAGGGTCATCTCGTATTGAACTGTCTGACCAAGGTCAACGTTATAACGCAATTCACAATAAGAGCCAGTACAACTTGTAGATGCATTACTCGAGTTTAACTCTGTGCCGTTGCTATTAAATAAACGAGTTCGACCGTGAGTACTGTATTCTCCAGAAGAGCCGATATGGCGCCATGCCGCCACCGAAAGGTCTTCTCTGTTACTGCCACCGTAAAGTGAGATTAAGCCATTGACAGCATCTTCACCTAGGTATGATCTTAATGCATTTTCACCTGTGGTATGCACATGTGTATAGTCGGATCCCATGATGTTGTAATAACGATTTTCATGAGCGAGGCCCACAGTGTGTCCCACTTCGTGTAAAGCCGTTGTTTCAAAGGTGCGATTGTTGCCACCGTAATTCCAAAAGTTTGATTTATCCTCCATGCTATCGTCATAGGAAACAGTATTGTGAAAAACGATGTCGCCCTCAATGGTTGTGCCACAAGGGCTGGTAATATTGTAACCTACGGCTGAGTTGCCGGAGTTGTTCCACCAGATTTCACTCTCGCCGTTTCCGACAGCGACACTCGTATCATCATCCAAACGTACGTTGATGGTTAAGTTAACTGGGGTATCGTTGAAGCGACCAAGTGCAGTGGCAAAAGAGGTGCGCCAAAAAGTGTAGTTCCCACCAAATCCGGCAGGGTTTGCATTAAAGGTAAAGCCACTGCCAGGCCATTTACGTGGGGTATTGTTGTTGCAATCGGTCCAAAATTTACTCGCCATGACTTGGCTACTTGATAACGTTAAAAGTGTCGCAACACAGAGTCTGACTGCTAGTTTGTTGAGTCTCATTGTTCTTCCTTAAATAGAGTGTAGGCAAATTTATTAGGCACTTTTGATCAGTTTTGGTTATAGGGATTACGCGAATTAAGCACGGGATTGCCCGCGTTTTTTTCTAGATGTTCGACTTCCCATTGATCTTGTGCACTTGCCGTTGGTGATTGAGACGTAACGGTAGAAGCATTTTTTTGTGTTGTTGCTGATTGGGGTACAGCAGGTGCAGCTGAGGCACGAGTTAACGCTGGATAGGCGTTAAAAGATGCTTTTCTATCTGTATCGGTAACACTCAATTGCACGCTGTTTACAGTAAAAGGTTTGATGCTGACCAGACCTTTAAGGTGGTTGGTAAACTTGGCTACATTCGACTTGGCCAAGCTAGACTTATACTCACCGTTTAGCTGAGCTTTAGCTGAGATATAGTCTACGCCGCCATTATCATCGATGATGACAGCTGATTCGTTTGCGGCGATCACTTTTCCTTGCTGTATAACAAAGCGTCCATGTTCGCATTCTACAAAGTCACAACCAGTGTTTTGGCTTTGTTGCACCATAAGTATGGCTTCTTCACCAAGTGTGACTTCCGGGGTGTTAGTCGCGGTGAGTATATTGCCATTGGGAAACTCGCCACCGACAAATTTAAGCGTAATACTATTGCCAGAATAATTACCGCTTATTACCTCGTTAATATCGTAGGTCACAAAGGTATAAGGGATATCTTCAATTGAGAGTCCTTCACTAATGTCCACGAGTGAGCCTTTAAAGATAAAGTCGGCGCGTGTGACCATTTTTTCTAAAAACGAGCTTTGCACTTCAATATTGGATGTACCGGTTGAGGCTGCATATACACTGGTGCTTCCTGCGAGCAGTGTCATTAAAACCAATGCACTATAGCGCGTAACGGGGTATTTCTTTTTCATGTTATTCCTTCCTAATTAGATTTTGAAACCTTGACATCGTTGTTATTGACAATGCCTCGTCTCCTTAAAGTCCAACCACGAAGAGAAAGGCGATTAGCATTTAATCAGATTGATTAAAAGTTAATCAAATATTACATATTTTATTCATTATGCTAACTTTCTGTTTACAACTTTTGGTTATTTTATAAACCAATATCTATTTTTTTATGTATTTTTAGATGCTTATTGCTGGTTATTAGCCTGTCGCTAGCTGAAATGAATTATGATCGAAAAGGGGGATATTATCGTGTGAAGTGGTATTGGATTAGAAAGTTTAGGTTATTGTTATAGCCTACTAGGAACTGAGATTTTGCTGGTTAGTTTGAGGTCATCTGGTGATTAAGTCCTCACTCTCAGCAGTTTAAGGACGAGTGCCCGACAGTGAGTCAGGCACTATCTAGGGTTAATCTATAACCCGTTGTGGTACTGCAATACTGTTGATTGCGTCACCATGTTATCAAGCGTGGCAATCGCACTGTCACTACCAGCAAGCAGTTGTTCAAATTGGTAAATTAACCGCGCCTTATCAGGAGAAGGCTTGTCGCCAGCACCAATGTTGGTGAGATCAACCATAAAACCATCAAACAGGTGTGCGAGATCATTAATAATCTCAGTATTTAAGAATTGATCTTGGTTGTAAATACTTGGATAACCGGCCTTTTGTTTATCAATGGCAAATTCATCACCTTTAAGGTTAGTGATGCTGGTGGATTTATCACAAGAGAGCATACAACCATTGTCGATACGTGGTTTTTCGCAGCCGACACTTTGCTGGAAAAAACACTGTCTGCTGGCCATCAACAAGATAGGGTGATAAATGCTATACATCATCTTAAAGTTTTTCGGCCTAGCAATATGCTTGATCTGCTGCTGGTTAATCTCATTTGAGATAAATGCGCCGTGGCAATCAAACTGCTCCTGCATCGCGAGTAGCGCATAGGAGTTGGTGGTATTTAAAAAGGGGCCCGCAATCCACTTAACGCCTAGTTCATAGGCGCGATTAGCAATACCTGTGTTGTTAGTCACAATTAGCTCAGGTTGTACCTGCTCTAAAATATTCAGTGCTGCGTCGTAATCTTTGCCAATTAGCACTGATGGGAACCAAGGGATAAGCCGTGGGTTTTGTTTGAAGAAATCAACATATTTAGTACAGCCACGCTTATAGGCATCAGGCAGTTTAAAGTAAATGTCAGCATCAGTCAGATCGCCCAGGGCGATATCGGCCTCATCACAGATAAGCAACGATAACTTGACGGCTTCACCTGCTGGCTTTGGATGTTTCTCCAATTTTGGCAGTTCTACTGCTGGCAGAACGGCCACGCCGTGATTAAGCTCTCGTAGCAGCTGTTTTCTTAAAGTCGTCAATTCTTTGAATGGAATACTCAGTCCCGCCGCTAGATCTTTTGTATGCAGTGTAAGCTCAAACTCTGCGTTATTTAAGCTCTTGAAGCGTTTCTCTATCGCGCCAATATCGATGCTGGCATCATCACTGCTGCTGAGCACGCTACGAGAGCGAACGGTAAAGACTTTGTCGACTAATTGAGTTTGGCCAACGACAAAATCTTGAGTGCTAACGGTAATAGATAACGGTTCACCTAATTGACCCGAGAAAGACAAAGTTAATGGTAATTTGGCGATGCTTAGGTGTTTTATCTTGTCGTCGACCGTTGCTTGAATTTGGCTTTTTTCCTGTTGCAGTGTTTGTTCTGCATCGTGGATCTGCACCACCGAAATAGACTGAGCACCATTTTGCGTCAGTTTATCTTTAAGATGATTTTTCGAATTATCACGGGGGTTATCGATAAACATCGATTGATTCAGGTCACCCTTTAAAAAAGAGTTGGTCAAATCTCGGTTAAACACTTTATAAAGGCGTTCGCCATCTTCAAGCAGCTCACCAGTCTTCAGGTAACCGTCAATCTGTTTACGAAAGCTATCGATAACTGTGTGAACGTAGCTTGCACCTTTGATTCTACCTTCGACTTTAAAGGAGTGCACGCCAGCCTCAATTAATGCAGGCAGGTCAAAAAAGGCCGAATTGTCTTTGATATTGAGTGGAAAGTTATGGCCAGACTCAGTCGTCTCATACTCTTCACGGCATGCTTGGCTGCAGCGACCACGGTTACCCGAGTTACCGACACTGGCCGACGTTGAATAGCATAAACCGGAGAAAGCGATACAAAGTGAGCCGTGAACAAATACCTCAGTGGTGATGTCATGTTCGCGGCCTGTTGCCGTCATTGCGGTAATTTCCCGTAAGTTAAGTTCTCTTGAGAGATTAACTCGTGAGGCGCCAAGCTTTTTAAGAAATGGGATCTGACCTCTGTTATGAGTGGTTAACTGAGTTGAGGCGTGTACATCTAATGTCGGAAAATGCTTTTTTATCAGCTGGAACATGCCGATGTCTTGCACGATAACGCCATCTAAAGTGGTGTTAACGAGTTTGCTTAGTAGCTTGGCAAGGGTCTTAAATTCATTCTCTAGAATGACAATATTCAAGGTGAGAAATATTTCACATTGATATTGGTGGGCTAAACGAATAATGCCAACCAGCTCCTCAAAGGAAATATTAGCTGCACGGTTGCGCGCATTAAAGGTGTCTAAGCCGCAATAAACAGCGTCGGCTCCAGCAATAATTGCCGCCTTAATCGCATCAATATCTCCGCCAGGTGCTAATAATTCTATCTTTGGATCCATGGTTACCACTTGTTGTTATAAATTTAATGAGGGGGATGTTACCCGTATATTTTGCTAATGAATATCGTTAAAGTAAATTATTCGCATTTGCTAATTGAGAAGCCAGAGCAACAATGAGTGAAATCATGGCATTACCTGTACTCTATTCCTTAAGAAACTGCCCCTATGCAATGCGGGCTAGAATGGCTATTTACGCCTCAGGCCAGCAAGTGCACTTGCGGGACCTCGTGCTTAGTGACAAACCTGCTGAAATGCTACAGGTGTCGCCCAAGGGCACCGTGCCGGTGCTTGTCACACCTGATAATAGTGTTATTGATGAGAGTTTAGCGGTCATGTTATGGGCATTTGCACAGTCTGACCCGCAAAATTACCTCAACTCATCACAACCAAATGCACTGGCAGAAATGCTTACCGTTATCAATTTGTTTGATAATGAGTTTAAAGGGCACTTAGAAAAGTATCGCTGTTCAAAGCGTTACCATGAACCGTCGCTTGCAGAAGACAGAATGCAATGTGAGCGCTACCTTGCTGATCTGGAGGTTCGTCTCAATAAGCATCAGTATTTAATGTCAGACGAACCTAGTTTAGTCGACTTGGCGCTGGTACCTTTTATACGTCAGTTTGGTCGAGTAGAGCGGCAGTGGTATCTACAAGCTCCCTATCCCAAGTTAAGACTGTGGCTAAACGGTTATTTACAAAGTCGCATGTTTAGCAAGGTGATGACGCAATACCCAATGTGGCTAGATGCGAAACAAGATATTGTATTTAGCTGCAAAGCTTAGCTTAACCAGTGAATGCCGTCGCTAACGGTTTACTGATAGAAAAAAGGAGTCATGATGTTTGGTCCTAACCCCAATGACAAAGAGCCGATGAAAGGCTTTCCGCAAGTGGGATATTTAAAAAACTATATTAAAGGGGACAACATCATAGTGGGTGATTACACCTACTATGACGACCCCGATGGCCCTGAGAACTTTGAGAGCAATGTGCTTTATCATTTTCCCTTTATTGGTGACAAACTGATTATTGGCAAGTTTTGTGCTATCGCTAAAGATGTAACGTTTATTATGAATGGTGCTAACCATAAAGTGTCTGGCTTTTCGACCTATCCGTTTCAGATTTTCGCCAATGGCTGGGAGAAGGTGATGCCAAAAGCGGGCGAGCTGCCCTATAAAGGCGACACCCAGATTGGCAATGACGTATGGATTGGCTATGACGCGACGATTATGCCTGGGGTCACGGTTGGACATGGTGCCATTATTGCCAGTAAATCGGTGGTGACTAAAGACGTTCCCGCATACTCGGTTGTTGGTGGCAACCCTGCCGAGGTGATTAAGCATAGGTTTGAGCAGCGCACTATTGAACAACTGCTCGATATAGCTTGGTGGGATTGGACTGCAGAAAAAATAACGACCAACTTAGAGGCCATCGTTGGCGCTAATATTTCTGCGTTACAACAAGCAAAATAAACCACAATTTAAACGGTTAAAAAACAGTTTATCAAGGAAAGAGACAGAATGTATTCAGGACAATGTTTATGTGGCGACGTGCAAGTGGTCATTAGCGGCGAGATAAGTGAGATCATCCACTGTCACTGCTCGCTTTGTCGTAAGAATAGCGGTACTGCCTATGCGACTAACGGATTTGTTGCTGCGAGCGACTTTGGCATCACCAAGGGCGTGAGCTCATTAACTAGCTTCTCATTTAAACCAGGTCGTCAGCGGCATTTTTGTCAGCGTTGCGGCTCGCCAGTTTATAGCTCGAATAGTGATGACCCAAGCCGAGTAAGGGTTCGATTGGGGATCATTGAATCCGATATTTCTGAGCGGCCGATATCGCATAATTTTGTGTCATCAAAAGCGAGTTGGGAAGAGATGGATGCAGCGCTTCCTCGTTTTGATGGCTTTGAGCCAGGCCGCAGTTAATTAACGCATCAGTGTCATCAATGAACAGTAATAAACCGTAATAAAAAAGATTAAATGGAATGTGTATCTAGGGAGTAACACCTTGCAAATTAGATTAGCTGAACAAAAGGATATGCAAGCATTTTTTAGCTACCTCTCGCGTCAACTTGCTGAAAACGGAGTCGACGGTGCCCCGATATTTCAGCCTATGTCTCGGACTGAGTCTCACTTAAGCGACGTCATGAAATCTCGTTTCAATCACGGGATAGCGACTGAATTAGGTGAGCAAGGTTGGCGTAAAATGTTATTGGCATTGATTGACGGTATTATCGTTGGTCATATTGATATACGTGCTCACGCTGAAGCGCATAGCGCTCATCGAGCTTTATTAGGTATGGGAGTTGATGCTGCTGCTCGTGGAAAAGGACTCGGTAATGTGCTTATTGAGTCAATCTTTAACTGGACAGCAACCTATACCGATATTGAATATATCGACCTGTGGGTGTTATCTAATAATCAGCCTGCGTATCGATTATATGAGCGAACAGGCTTTATAAAGTGCGCTGAGATCACTGATATGTTTCGTATTGATGGCAAAGCTCTGGATTACAGTATGATGTCAAAAGCTGTGATGCCAACAAAAGTGCTTGTTTCAGCTAACAGCGAGGAGTGTTGATGGCTCATACCAATAGCAATCAATATAAAGTGGTGATAGTGACTGGTGCGAGTAGAGGTATTGGCGCTGCAACCGCTAAACTATTGGGCTCCCAAGGCTATGGTGTGTGCGTGAATTACCATAAGCAATTGGAAGCTGCAGAGCAGGTTGTCACCGATATTAAGTTAGCGGGTGGCCAAGCGATTGCCATTCAAGCTGACGTATCAAAAGAGGCAGATGTTGTCAGGCTTTTTGCTGAAACCACGCAGCAACTGGGCACAGTAACGCATCTAGTGAATAACGTTGGCGTGCTATTTACCCAGTCCAAATTGGTTGATTTAAGTATAGAGCGGTTTAATACCGTGATGACCACTAATGTTACTAGCTGTTTCTTGTGTTGCCGAGAAGCCATTAAAACAATGCAAGCAGGCTGTGCCATCGTTAATGTCTCCTCTGCAGCGTCTAGAAGCGGGGCGCCAAATGAGTATGTCGATTATGCGGCATCTAAAGGGGCAATGGATTCATTAACAAAAGGTTTGTCGCTTGAAGTGGCGGCAGACGGAATTCGAGTTAACGCGGTAAGACCAGGCTGTATTTATACTGATATGCATGCCGATGGCGGCGAGCCCAATAGGGTTGACAGGTTAAGCTCTCAAATACCACTGCAGCGGGGTGGAACCCCTGAAGAGGTTGCTGAAGCTATCGCATGGTTATTATCAGATGCGGCTTCCTATGTGACTGGCTCATTTATTGATTTAGCTGGTGGAAGATAAAGCAAATCTGCAAACCGTAGCAATGAAAAAGCCCAGACTTGAATCTGGGCTTTTTACTTTTTAAACGGTTTGCATAGGTTTAGAAAGTGTAACTTACGCCAAATTTTACTGTTCTTGGTTTGCCGACATTGACTTCTCCATTTTCACCGCCACCTAAGTAGGCAGTGTCAAATAGGTTTTCGATATTGACTCTTAGTTGTAGATCTTGCCCTGCCACTGGAATAGCGTAACTAATTCCGGTATCAACACGAGTATAAGCATCTTTTTCGAAAGTATTCGCGGCGTCACCAAAGCGGTCGCCCTCGTAGAATGCCCCTAAGTTAACCGCCAGTCTGTCAGTTAGTGAATATTTAGCCCAAATAGAAGCTGTCCACTCAGGTACATCTTCAGGTCGATTTCCTTGGAATTCATCGTGCGAGCTATATTCTGCATCGAGATACATTAACGAGGTGATTAAAGACAGATCGTCGTTAATTTGCCCCATGCCACCAAATTCAAAACCACGATGGCGTTGTACACCGCCTTGGGTGGTAATGGGGTTATCAGAGGTGCCCGCATTAGTCAGAATATTCTCACGTTCGATATTAAATACGGCGGCATTTAAACGGATTTTTCCTGACAGTAGTTCCCATTTAGTGCCCAATTCAACCATTTTACCTTTAATTGGATCGAGCTCTAAACCATAGCTGCCATCTTCATCGTCAAGTACGCTACCTTGAGGTTCGAAACTCTCACTGTAGTTGGCATAAATTGAAGCATTGTCGACTGGGTGGTAAATGACCCCAAATTTAGGCAAAACTGAATTGCTGTCAGCATCGGTTTTGTCTTGCTGATCGTAGCGCACGCCTAGTAATACTTGCCATTCATCACTGAGTGAAATCAGGTCTTGAGCAAACACGCCATAGTATTGGTATTCTTCGCTAGAGGCTTTAGCATCGGCATAGTCTAAGTCTGGTTGAGGGACAATAACACCGGTGTTGATATTACCGTTGTCCATTTTTCCTTTCACTTTGAGCGAGCTGTATTGGTGATCAACATAGTTACCGCCAACAAGCAGATCATGTTGCATACCCGCGAGCTCGATAGTGCCAACAAAGTCGAAATAAAATGCCTGTTGCTGCCAATCTTCTAGCTTGTTATAAGGCTTGTTTTTATAACTGCCTGTATCTGGATCGTAACTGCCAGTTTGTGGCTTACTTTCCCAGCGTTCGCGCTCATTGTGTTGTTTGTTGTAGCCGGCTGCAAATTCCCAATCGTCGCTCAGTTGATAGCGAAGATCAGCGCCATAGTTTTCACTTTGGGCATCAATTTTAGTCCAAGGCATATCCCATATCGTCTCATTGCCACCAATAACATCGCCATTGTCATCGACTAAGGCGCCACTATCTTGGCCTGCAAGCTCATCAGATTTGTCATAATGTAACGACAGAGTGAGATCATCGCTAATATCAAAATCAGTCATTAAGCTGCCCACAAAAAAATCACTCTCTTGTGCGCTACCATCTTGATATTCACGCCAGTTTTTATTCTGCTCTTTTTCAAGCACGGCGCGATAACGAATAGTTTGTGCTTCATTCAAACTACCACCAGCATCCAATGAACCTCTAATCGAGCCGTGTTCGTCGCCTTTAACGCCTAAGGTCAAAAATGAATCGTAGGTCGGCTTTTTAGTGACCAAATTGACTAGACCTCCAGGCGTCGACTGACCGTAGAGCAAACTTGATGGTCCTTTTAACACCTCAACATTCTCAACTAATGCCATTGGTAAGCGGTACTTAGAAAAGTGCTGGTGGCCATCTTTAAGCAGGTTGGTGCTTTCATCCAAACTAAAACCACGCAAACTAAAGCGTTCTCTGTCGGTGGTCACTCGACCAATTGAAATACTGGCATCGTTCTTGAGCGCATCACCCAATGTGCGGACCAACTGGTCATCCATCACCTCTTTAGGGATCACCACTACAGACTGGGGGGTATCCAATAGAGATACATCTGAGCGCATCGCGCCATGAGCTTGATCTGTTTTGTAATGCTGCTGGTGTCCGGTTACTGTGATGACCTCAATATTGGCGTCATCAACTGTGGTTGCGAATGCAGAACCAGAGCACAGAATACCTGTCACTAGCGCGGAAATTAGCTTTACTTGAGTGTTCATGTGGTCATGCCTTTATAGCTCTTTGCGATGACAGCTCTTACGTAAGCTAATTTCGATATTCCGTATCAAATGTTAAGCGCAGGCTAAAGTTAATTTAAAGATGTTGTAGAGGTTTTCTTTCTGGAGGTGAATGCTAATGATAATTGATATCACTATCAACCTTAAATGAATGTTAACTGAGCGGTTGAATGGTTGAATGATAAATAGTGTGAGCGTAATCACCAGGTAAACCAACTTCCATTATATTAAATAGGGATTAAAAACTATTATTTACAATGCTTTGAGCTAGTTTTTGATTGTTTGTGTTAAAAAGGTTGTAACGGTAATAATTAATAAATATTAACTGAAACTTAAATTCTTACGTTTATAATGTTTTTGCAGCTAGCAGTTTGATCGCAATATCGTAGCAATTTATTTGCAATAGCTCGCTGAAGTAGAGCTTGTATAGGTATAAAAACACCAGCTTGAGTTAACTTTATGACCACCTTGAAAGGCTATTGGTAAGTGTATGGAAGACAATATGAGTCATGAAATATCGAATGAAAAGGTCGAAAATGGACTGGTAGAGTACCGAGTTTGGGACAAAGGGATAAGGATTTTCCATTGGGTCAATGTGCTCCTCGTTACAACGCTAATGTTTGTAGGTCTAATAATGCTGTTTAAGTCAGAACTTGGGATCAGCGGCTTAGCTGCAAAGATAAGACTGAAAGAGCTGCATACGGTTATTGGCTATATGTTTGCCATTAATTTATTGATAAGGCTTATGTGGGGTTTTGCTGGCAACCCATTTGCTAAGTTCTCCAGTATGCGTCCCAAAATAAGTGAGTTGAGTATCTACAAACAACGGTTGAAAATGGGCAAAAACCCGCAGTACCTTGGGCATAACCCTATCGGAAAGTTTGCTGTGCTCACGATAATGACGCTGTTGATTGTTATCATGGTAAGCGGATTAATACGCGCTGGCACCGATATCTATTACCCGCCACTTGGTGGTGCGGTCACCCGTTATATTGCTGCGGACACTGTTGACCCCGCTACCATAAAAGCTTATGACAATACTGGAGTCAATTTAGATAAAAAGGCCAACATCAAGCCCTATAAAAGTCTTGCTGGCGACATTCATCTTTACAGTGTTTATCTTTTGATGCTGCTTATACTCATGCACATTATCGGTGTAGTACTCGTAGAGTTACACCATCAGCCAGGGATCATATCAGCGATGTTTTCAGGCAAGAAACGTATAGCAGGCCAGTGTGAAGACGTTAATGGATAACAGCTAACCTTTGTTCATCAATATAATTCATTAAGTTTTTTATAATTGCAAAAGGTCACAGTTTATTAGCCGTGGCCATAGTCTTATCAACTGGTTTTAAAGTGCGGTCGATAAGCTTGTGGTAGCTCAAATATCTTATCTTGGTCGGTCACTGGACAGGTAAAGTTTAAGTAACATGAAGTGAGCTGCAAATTTGGGGTCGACTCATCGCCATTACCGTGCAGTCTATCGCCTATCACCGCATGGCCTAAGCTGGCCATATGCACCCGTATTTGATGTTTCCGACCTGACTCGATCTTAACTTGTACTTTAGATTGATTTAACTCCGCATTGTATTCAAGCCTGTGGGCGTGAGATAGCGCCGACTTACCCTCTACATCGGTATCGATAGTGACTTTTGAATCTGGAAATTCACCTTCAACAATCACCTGATAATATTTGTCTAAAGCGCGAGTCTCAAATAGCTTGGCAATAGCTGCGGTCACTTTTTTACTGTGACCCAATACGATAATCCCAGTAGCAGCCAGATCAAGTCGGTGGATAATATAAGCGCTACGTGCCGGCGCTAGATGGGTTTCAGCGAAGCGATTAATCGTGGTGTGATCGCTCCATTTAGACCCTTGGCAGCGCATACCAAAAGGCTTATACCACACGCTGTATTGTCCTTCATCAAATAGCAGCTCTGCGTTTTCAACTTGCTCATCTAACACCGCTTTATTGTAGTAAAGGTGTAACTCGTCACCTTGATTAAGCGCTTTTTTTGCCCGACGTAATCGGTTGGTTTGTTTTCCGTGAGTGAGCCAAACCGCGCCTTTTTGCATTGCCTGCTTAATTAGCTGTTTGCTCAGGCCTGTTTGATCGGCTAACAGGCTGGCAGCATCAATTTGAGGATCGACGACTTTGATATGGCATTCAGTTTTTTGCAGGCTCATTGGTTGATTACACAGTCTTTAAAGATTAGCCGATTATTTTACACCAACTATAGCAAGTGCTGCGACCTCTATCTATCAGTGTGCATAGGACGAGAATATCGTTGCAACGGTTTTGTAAAGCACATTGGCAGCGGATCTTAAAGAGTGACCGTATTTTGCTCGATGTAAAAATTTTAATGCAAATTATCTTGTCCTCACTTTAGGCTAGGCTTAATGTAGATAGTAATCGTTTTCAATTACAGTAATCGTTACAGGATACGGTTTCTAGCATTCGATCCTTAACGGTTATATAGCGGCTAAAACCTGGAGTGAACCATGGATACGCAGTTAAAATTTAGAGTGCAAAACTGGCTCAATAATGATCCCGACCCATTAATGCGTGCAGAGCTACAGGCTTTGGTAGACGCAGGTGACGAGCACGAAGTAGCGCAGCGTTTTGCGGGACGTTTGGTATTTGGTACCGCAGGACTAAGAGGTGTGGTTGGTGCGGGCCCGACTCGAATGAATCGTTTAGTGGTACAACAAACATCTGCAGGTCTTGGGGCATACCTAAAGGCACAAGTCAGTGATATTGCCACTCGTGGTGTGGTCATTGGTTACGACGGCCGCCATGATTCAAAACAGTTTGCTGAAGATGCCGCTAGTGTATTATGCAACCAAGGCATAAAAGTGTACCTAACCAAACAAATTGCCGCAACGCCGCTGGTGGCATTTGGTGTGTTACATCTTGGTGCGGGAGCGGGTATTGTGGTGACCGCGAGTCATAATCCACCACAGTATAATGGCTATAAAGTGTACTGGGGCAATGGTGCGCAAATTATTCCACCTCATGACAGCGGGATTGCCGCCAGTATCGAAAAAGCTGCCACTGCGCAGATAGAATTGACCACTTTAAATGACGCAATCATAGCGGGTGATTTACAGATCTTAGCTGATGATTTTTATCAGGCGTATCGTGACGGTGTACATCAATCTACTGTGTTGCAAAATAACACTGAACCCGAACAAGTCAGCCTGGCTTATACCGCTATGCATGGTGTCGGTAATGCAATGGCGTTAAATGTGCTGCAAGATGCGGGCTTTAATAAAGTGCACTCTGTTGCTGCGCAGGCGCAGCCTGATGGCGACTTTCCAACGGTTAATTTCCCTAATCCAGAAGAGAAAGGGGCGATGGACTTAGTTATCGCAGAGGCTAAAAAACACAATGCATTACTTGCCTGCGCTAATGACCCCGATGCCGATCGCTTTGCAGTGGCAGTGCGCACCGCGGCGAGTGATTATCAGATGCTTACTGGCGATCAAGTTGGAGTACTGTTTGGCCAATATCTGCTATCACATGCCAGTGACAAACAGCGCTTAACCTGCACCACTATCGTGTCATCGAGCCTATTGTCCAAAGTTGCCGCCAGCATGGACGCCACTTGCCGTACTACACTGACGGGGTTTAAATGGTTAACCAACGTAGGTATGAGTGAGCAAACCGATGACAATCAGTTCTTATTTGCTTATGAGGAAGCGCTCGGTTACACCCTGGGTTCAATGGTGTGGGACAAAGATGGCCTTTCAGCGCTTGTTGGCTTTGCCCAGTTAACGGCAGAACTTGCTAGCAAAGGGCAAACCATTTGGGATAGGTTGGAGTCCATCTACCGCCAGCATGGCTTCCACCTTAATAGCCAAGTCAGTATTGCGCTAAAACCCACCACACCTAATATTGGCGCATATTTACGGGACAACCCACCGCAAGCCATAGCGGGGCATAAAGTGGTCTCAACCGATGACATTAGCATAGGTAAACGCCTGTTTGCTGATGGCACTCAAGAGGAGATCACCTTACCTGCAAGTGATGTACTCATCTATCGTCTCGATAACGATGCTAGAGTCATCGTCAGGCCGTCAGGGACGGAACCCAAGATTAAGTGTTATTACGAAGTGGTCGAGACCATGAATGCAAACGACACATTAGCCAGTGCACAACAAAGGGCGCAAGCCAATATGGATGCCTTTATTAACGCACATCAAGCTGATTTACCGAAATAGCTAATTTGCAAATTGACAAGCCACCGCAAGGTGGCTTTTTTATTGAAAGATTTGATAATCAAATGCCATTCCACAGCACTGGGCTTTTGCACGCCACCTCGAATATAGTCTTGTAGGCACTGCTAAATCACCCATTATTTAGTACCTCGCAAAGCCTAATCTGAATGAATAGCTAGCAAGCCCACGTTAATCGTTAACGTGTTTTTGGACAGAAATGACTCATCACCAAGAGTTTAAAGGTCAGTCAAGAGAACGTATTGCAATCATATGCAATTCACCTGCCTTGAGCTTTTGCAAGCCGCCGTAAATATATCCCTATAGGCTCTGCTAAATCATCCATGATTTAGAAGCTTGCACAGCTCAACCCAGATGAATACCTAGCAAGCCCATGGTAGTCGTTAGCTCGTTTTTGGACATAAACAAGTTGCTACAAAGAGTCTAAAGGGCTGTATTGTGGTTAGTGGAATATGATAATCATATGCAATTCAACTGCCTTGAGCTTTTGCAAGTCGCC
>NZ_JBFRIY010000063.1:0-3144 GCF_041468565.1 Shewanella sp. 10N.286.54.B9 | reverse complement strand
CGCCGTGAATATATCCCTATAGGCTCTACTAAATCATCCATGATTTAGAAGCTTGCACAGCCCGCTGCAGATGAAAAGTTAGCATGTAGTCGTTAACTCGTTTTTGGACAGAAATGCGTTAGGGCAGAGACTCTAAAAGTGATTGCTGGGATTAGGAAATGTAGGCTAATTAAATTATGCTTACACTGAACCACATATCGATATCTGAAATTAGATTTTAGTAATGTGCGGCTAGAAATAAACTAGCCGCACATTCATGCTAAGCAGCTATTTGATTTGGTTTTTTATAGTTTAAAATCTCTGATTCCAAAATAACTAATAGGTCAATAAGCTCTTTAGCTTGAACCTCATCGAACTCTTCATCTCTATCTTCTTCGTGTGTTCCTTTGTTCAAAAGCTGCCAATTTTCTTTATGTCTAGTACTATTAGCTTGAATTTTTGCCAAGATATCTTTAATTGGCTTATATGTATCTATACCTGGTGTTTTTTCAAAACTTTTCAATGATTTAATTAGTCCTGAAATTATCCCGTATAGGTCAGGGTGTGCATTAGGACTACGTAGCTGTACAGAAACGCTTGAGTCAAGGTTTTGCTTACCAATATGCTTCCACAACAGGTTAGCTAACCCTTCTAGGCTTCTTCTGCTTTCCATTAGAGAATCTTTAATTTTTCCATCAAATAATGCAGTTTCAGCCTTTACTAAATACTGTCGAAAATCATCAGAACTAACTAATATTGTACGATGCGCGATGTTCCGTTTAAAATCATATCGGTTGAGTTTTGATTTTACTAATTTTGAAGGAATTAGGTTCTCCAAACGTTTCAAAAAGTCCTCACCATGAGTCGTTATCACATATTGTTTTTCTAATAGCTTAGGATAGTTAAAAATTGCATCCAATACTCCAGAACGGTGTTCATCATCAATAGCATTTACGACATCATCGAACACTATAATATTGTGTTTATCATGTATATTTTTAGCTAAAAGTATAGATAATCCAAGACATCGCAGGTGCCCTTCGCTAAGAATTCTTAAAGCGTCGTCTTTACTGCCATCATTAAATTCAATTTCAATTTTCTCATTGGCATTCTTTGGTAAGGATAATGATACTAATACTTCATGGTCATAAGGATGCTTGTTTATCAAGTTATATAATTCTAATACAGTATTACTCAGTGATTGCGAGAGAACCGACGGTAGCTCCAAGTTATATAGTTTAAGTTTCCTAACAAAACTTGCGTAGTCGGTTATGAACTGCTGATTTTTTTCTAACTGTTGTTGTTCTAGTTTTAATGGTCCAACTAAGGTAAAAATAGCCGCTTTAGTTTGTTCTACCTCTTTGTCTATTATCTTTAAATCCGAATGATTTTTTCGAAACAAAGCAGTTAGTTGGTTGGTTTCTGCTAAATCATCGTGTAGTACTTTAAGTTCTCTTTGTAAATTATCAATTTCAGCCATCAAAGGGGCGTTCTTGCTATTTTCTAGCTCTAAACCTTGCCTTTTTGCTATAGTAGCTTCATATGCATTAGACAAGCTAATACTAGCGTTCAAAAAACAACTTCCTTCACTTGTTTGGTGAAGTGTCGAATCAATTAATGAAGTTAAACCAATGCCTTTTAACCCTTGGTTACAAGATGTCGAATAGTTCTCAATGTTTCTTTGAAGTTCGCTTTGAGACTTCTGTTTTCTCGCTAACTCTTTGAGTAATAAGAGTTGCTCTTTAGACTTTTGGAAAGGATTAGACTTGACGTCAATTAAAGGAGTATCACATGCTGGGCAAGAATTATTCGAAATATCTTCAAGCCTTTCTATGGCTTGTATTGATTCATATAGATTTATAAAAACAACTTGAGATGAACTTGCATTTATCTCCTTAGTTAACCTTTCATACGCAACAAGAAAATCAGCTATAGATGATAAATCCTTCAACAAAGTATCAAGTGGTGTTAAATTTTTTAGTTTGATATTCTTGTACTTATAAAATTCATCTTGCTTTTTCTTAATTAAACCATTCTCAGGGCTTAGGTAAGTTATTAATTCAGAAGCAAGTTTGCAGTTAGGGTAACGCATTAATAAAATTGTTTTATTTTCATTTAGCCCGTTCTGTTCACCGATTTTAATCTTTTTGTTGCTACCTAATGCTTCAAGTCTAAGTGCTAGTTCCTTATTTTTATCATATACAGGACTCTTGGCATCTATATAATTTGAAATGCTATCACTAAAGCCATTACAGAAGTTAGTAAACCTCTCCAAACCAAATAACATTGATAATCTTTGTTGCTGAGCCCCAGCGGTATATGAAGAAACTCTTGCAAAGCCCTCAATTCTATTACGTTCAATAAACATAAAGTCATTTTCAGTCTGAGCATTTGCTAAGGGAGCTACCTCTCCTTGTGTATCTTCGACTTTCAGTAAAACAGAGGAGTTACTGGAGTACATGTTCTTAATGTATTTTTTGACCGTAAAATTTTTGCTCTCCGCCTCACTAATTTTCCCTGTTAATGAAAGCTCAAGAGCCTCACAGAAACTTGACTTCCCTGAGCCATTTGGGCCATATAAAAAATTGTACTTTTTCGATAAATCAAACGTTTCTTTACCAGTAAATCCGCGAAAGCCTTCAATTTCTATAGATGATAATTTTACTAATCTGGAACTATCGTCAATAACTGTTAGAGGCTCTTTTACCGCGGGGACAAACGTGTTTGAAGTATATATAGAAGACACATATCTAGCTCTTGAGCCAGCAGCCGTCCCTTTTTTTTCAATTTCAGAAAAGTTGTTTAGCACTAAAGATGCGAACTTTAATTCACCATCATTTAACCCTTCGTGTGAACTTGAAACAAAGTTTTTGAAATGAAACATACTAGAATTCATTTTATACAACCTTAAACCAATAGACTTGGCGCATTGTAACTAGTTACACAATCGCTAACCACAAAAACCTTTTAAAACATAGGCTTTAACTCTATTGATGTTAAACGGATCAAGTTTGAAACTTAGGCGATTCTACCTAGTAATACACAATGGGAGATAACATAAGATATCTAGAAGATGGATAAGATTTTATAAGTCAAACTGCCATTTATAGGATATGAATAAGCCTTTACTCTAAATGATAAAGGGGCAAAACCTAGTTACGAAAC
>NZ_JBFRIY010000062.1:0-28602 GCF_041468565.1 Shewanella sp. 10N.286.54.B9 | reverse complement strand
TTAATGGAATTGGTATTACTCCTGACTAAAACAAAAAAGGATGCCAATGGCATCCTTTTTTAGTTGATAGTTAGTTAAACTAACTAGTCTTCAGACTCAGTTGATTCTGTTGATTCAGAACCTTCTGCATCAGAAGCTACTTCTGTAGTCTCCTCGCTGACGATGGGGTTACCCTCTTCATCCAGTTCAACTTCGTCATCCTGTATCTCATCAATACGCTGCAGACCTACTACTTTTTCATCTTCAGCGGTACGGATAATAGTAACGCCTTGAGTGTTACGACCAATACTTGATACGCCTGTTGCAGGAGTACGAACTAAGGTACCTTTGTCGCTGATCAGCATGATCTCGTCATTCTCACCAACTTGAACTGCACCTACAACTGCACCGTTACGTTCGCTTACTTTGATAGAAACAACACCCTTTGTACCACGGCTCTTAGCTGGGTACTCAGATAGTGCAGTTCGTTTACCATAACCATTTTCGGTTACCGTCAAGATTGCGCCATCTTCTTTAGGCACAATTAGCGATACCACGGCTTGGCCATCTTCAAGCTTAATACCACGAACACCGGTAGCGGTACGACCCATCGCACGCAGTGCGATCACCTCTTCACCGGTTTCTGGATCAATCTTCACTTCGCCAGTTTCTGCATTACGTGCTTTTTCGTTAAAGCGAACTACTTTACCTTCGTTAGAGAACAACATGATATCGTCATTACCATCGGTAATATCAACACCAATCAGTTGGTCACCATCTTTCAAGTTAACAGCAATAATGCCGTTAGCACGAGGGTTGCTGTAGGCTGTTAACGCTGTTTTCTTAACGGTTCCGTGAGAGGTTGCCATGATGATATATTTATCGTCGGCATATTCACGTACAGGTAGAATAGCAGTAATACGCTCGCCTTCAGAAAGCGGTAATAAGTTTACAATTGGACGTCCACGAGCAGTACGACTTGCAAGTGGCAATTGGTAAACTTTCAGCCAATACATTTTACCGAAGTCAGAGAAACACAAAATAGTGTCGTGGGTATTTGCTACCAATAGTTTCTCGACGAAATCTTCATCTTTAACTTTAGTTGCTGCTTTACCCTTACCACCACGGCGCTGCGCTTGGTAATCTGTAAGCGCTTGATATTTTGCATAGCCAAGATGAGAAAGTGTAACTACCACGTCCTCTTCGTTGATGAGATCTTCAAGACTCATATCAACTTCATTAGCATTGATAACTGTGCGACGTTCATCGCCAAAGTTTTCTAGTACTTCATGTAGCTCTTCAGTAATCACTTCCATCAAACGTTGTGGGCTGCTTAAGATAAGTAGCAACGCCGCGATGATTTCAAGCAACTCTTCATACTCAGCAATGATCTTGTCGTGCTCAAGGCCAGTTAGACGGTGTAAGCGAAGCTCTAGAATTGCTTGAGCTTGCTGTTCTGTCAGGAAGTACTTGTCATCACGGATACCAAATTCTGGCTCTAACCACTCAGGACGCGCGGCATCATCGCCTGCTTTCTCAAGCATGCCTTTAACATGGCCAAGCTCCCAACCTTGTGCCACAAGCTTAACTTTAGCTTCAGCTGGCGTTGGCGATGCTTTAATGAGCGCAATGATAGGGTCAATGTTTGCTAGTGCTACTGCAAGCGCTTCCAAAATATGGGCGCGTTCACGGGCTTTACGTAGTTCAAATACGGTACGACGCGTAACGACTTCACGACGATGAAGAATAAAGCACTCAAGCATCTCTTTAAGGTTAAATAGTTTTGGTTGACCGTTAGTCAACGCAACCATATTGATACCAAAAGAGCATTGCATTTGTGTTTGAGCGTATAAGTTGTTGAGTACAACCTCGCCGACTTCACCACGTTTGATCTCAATAACAATACGCATACCGTCTTTATCAGACTCATCGCGTAGGCCACTGATCCCTTCGATCTTTTTATCTTTAACTAGCTCAGCCATCTTCTCGATAAGGCGGGCTTTGTTAACTTGATATGGAATTTCGTGAACAATAATACGTTCGCGACCATTCTCTTCTTCAATTTCAGCTTTAGCACGCATAACTGCGCGGCCACGGCCAGTCTTATAAGCATCAATAATGCCCTTGCGACCATTAACGATAGCTGCTGTTGGGAAGTCAGGTCCTGGAATATGTTCCATTAACTGTTCGATTGATAACGCAGGATCTTCAATAAGCGCTAAACAACCGGCAATGACTTCACTCAAATTATGAGGTGGGATGTTTGTTGCCATACCAACCGCGATACCTGAAGAACCATTAACTAGTAATGTCGGTATGCGTGTTGGTAAAACAGCAGGTATAAACTCAGTACCATCATAGTTAGGTACAAAGTCAACCGTCTCTTTTTCAAGATCGGCTAGTAATTGATGCGCGACTTTGTCCATACGGATTTCGGTATAACGCATTGCAGCTGCTGCATCACCATCAACAGAACCAAAGTTTCCTTGGCCGTCGATAAGCGGGTATCTCATAGAGAATGGCTGTGCTAAACGAACGATCGTGTCGTAAACCGCGGTGTCACCATGTGGGTGATACTTACCGATTACGTCACCGACCACACGAGCCGATTTCTTATATGGTTTGTTCCAGTCGTTTTTCAATTCGTTCATGGCGAATAAAACGCGACGGTGAACAGGCTTTAAGCCATCACGAACATCGGGCAGTGCCCGGCCTACGATTACACTCATAGCGTAATCGAGGTAAGAATTCTTTAATTCGTCTTCAATATTAATTGGTGTTATAGATGAAGCCAGATCAGTCATAAACTGCTCGATCCCCTGAAATTTAGCACGCTATTCTCACTGTTAAGAATGGCCGTGCTTGAAAACGTGATTTGGCATTCTAACACAGTTATTTGATGGCGCTAGACCCAATACTGTATTCATTTTAAATAAGCGGTAAAAGCCAATACTATTGATTAAAATCAAGGCATAAGTGCATTTAATCACCACTTTCAATTAATCCTTTAAAAGCCAGTGATATCCGCTTTGTTTATTGCTACTAATCATTATAATGAGCACAAAAGATGATTTAATCGATTCGGGGTACAAACTGTGCAAAACAATGATAATGTCGATCTTGAAGAGATTGCAAAATTTGAAAAAATGGCTGCAACCTGGTGGGACCCAAACGGTGAGTTCAAACCGCTGCATAACCTCAACCCTCTTCGTCTTAACTATATTGATCAAACTGCCGGTGGCATTTTTGGTAAGAATGTACTCGATGTTGGCTGTGGTGGTGGCATTTTGTCCGAAAGCATGGCGCGCATTGGCGCAAATGTAACCGGTCTTGATATGGGAGAAGAACCGCTTGATGTTGCTCGTTTGCACGCATTAGAAACTGGCGTTTCAATAAACTATATTAAAAATACCGCCGAAAACCATCGTGATGAACACCGACAACAATATGATGTCATCACCTGTATGGAAATGCTTGAGCATGTGCCTGATCCAAGCTCAGTCATCCAAGCATGTGCCGATATGGTTAAACCTGGCGGCTATGTATTTTTCTCCACCATTAATAGAAACATTCGAGCCTACGTAGAAACTATTTTAGGTGCCGAATATTTATTAAAAATGCTACCGGTCGGCACCCATGATCACAATAAGTTTATCAGACCTTCGGAACTCATTGGCCTAGCCGATAGTGCCGAGCTCATCTGCATCGATGCAGTAGGTATTACCTACAACCCTATTACCGATGTGTTTAAGTACACAAAAAGTTTAGAAGTCAATTATATGATAGCAACGACTAAAAATGACTGATTGTCACTTAACAGACAAGCGCCTCGCCATTAAAGGGGTGCTTTTTGATCTTGATGGCACATTAGCCGACACTGCACCAGATATGATTGAGGCACTCAACATTAGCCTTGCACAGTTCGGTTTTGCTGCAGTTACTAGCAGTGAGCTTCGTTATCAAGCGTCACATGGTAGTTTAGCTTTAGTGCAAACAGCATTGCCAGAGCAAAACGAAACTATGCATGCTCAAGTACAATCAGCTCTGTTAGCCAACTATCCCCAAGTAAACGGTAAGCATTGTCAGCTTTTCGCTGGCTTGGATGCTTTTTTAAACTTACTGTCTGAACAAAACATTCCATTTGGGGTTGTCACTAATAAACCTGCTAGGTTTACCCGTCCACTGATGATTAAAATGGGTTTTGAAAAATTAATGCCAACAATCATTAGTGGTGATAGTACTTTGCATTCAAAACCTCATACTGCGCCAATGCTGCTTGCTGCGCAACAATTGTCCGTTAGCCCTGATCAGATCCTCTATCTTGGTGATGCTGAGCGAGATATGCAGGCCGCTAAGGCCTGCGGTATGTATGCAGGACTCGCAGAATGGGGGTATATTGGACCCAGTGATGTAATAACGGAGTGGCCAAGCGACATCAGTTTTATAGATCCAGACGATCTTAGCAAATGGCTTAAAAATCATCTCAACATATAAGCATTCGATCTAGATTGTAAAAGATGAAGATCGCTAAAGGATCCTGCGATCTTCAACAAGTTTTTTGGCTGGCTAAATATTCATCTTCAACGGAGAACTCAAATCAAAACAAGCTTCAAGGGTTAGCTATTACTAACCCTAATAATTATCCTCAAGATATCCACAACTTGTACCCACAATTCATACTTGCAAAAATCCAATAACCTCACTATCTTGTACCTTAGAAATTTTAAAACACCATATATTGTGTGTGAGTGACAATCGTAGACACTAGTTAGTAGGTTGTGTCAACAGATTGGATGCCACTGTTTTACAGTTTTATTTGGATTGTTTACAGGGAAACGTACAGTGCGCCTAAAGTAGGTCACTTTCATAAATATAAGAACCAAGGTTTATCTTTAATGAATAGCAATATGACAGTCACAAAACGTAGTGGCGAACGTGAAACCATTGATCTTGACAAGATCCATCGAGTTATTGAATGGGCAGCTAAAGGACTGACAAATGTGTCAGTCTCCGAAGTTGAATTACGTTCTCACCTACAGTTTTTCGAAGGGATCCCGACAGAGGCTATTCACGAGACTATCATTAAAGCAGCTGCTGACTTAATCTCGCCAGAAGCGCCTGATTACCAATTTTTAGCAGCTAGACTTGCCATTTTCCATTTACGTAAAAAAGCATTTGGACAGTTTGAACCGCCAAAACTGTTCGACCATGTTGTAAAGCTCATTGAATTAGGTAAATACGACGCCCATATACTGGAAGATTACAGCCGCGAAGAGATAGATATCTTAGGCGGTTATATCGATCACTGGCGCGATATGAACTTTTCTTATGCTGCCGTTAAGCAGTTAGAAGGTAAGTATTTAGTTCAGAACCGTGTCACTCATGAAATTTATGAAAGCGCACAGTTCCTTTATATCTTGGTTGCGGCATGTTTATTCGCGAAATATCCAAAAGAGACTCGCCTTAAATACATAAAAGATTTTTACGATGCGACTTCTACGTTTAAGATTTCGCTTCCTACACCGATTATGGCCGGCGTTCGCACCCCTACTCGTCAATTTAGCTCATGTGTATTAATTGAGTGCGGCGACAGCTTAGATTCAATTAACGCCACATCATCTTCTATCGTTAAATATGTGTCGCAGCGAGCAGGGATCGGCGTTAATGCAGGTCGTATTCGTGCATTAGGTAGCCCTATTCGTGGTGGTGAAGCATTCCATACAGGTTGCTTACCTTTCTATAAGTACTTCCAAACGGCAGTAAAATCTTGTTCGCAAGGCGGCGTTCGTGGCGGTGCAGCGACCCTGTTCTACCCGATCTGGCATTTAGAAGTTGAATCACTACTTGTACTAAAGAACAACCGTGGTGTTGATGATAACCGTATTCGTCATTTAGATTATGGCGTGCAAATCAATAAGTTGATGTATCAACGTATGATCCAAGGTGGCATGATTAGCTTATTCAGCCCATCTGACGTACCAGGTATGTATGACGCATTCTTTGAAGATCAAGATGAATTTGAACGTCTTTATTTAAAGTATGAAGCTGACGAAAGTATTCGTAAGCAACAAATCAAAGCTGTCGAGCTGTTTTCATTAATGATGCAAGAACGTGCGTCAACGGGTCGTATCTACATACAGAATGTCGATCACTGTAACACTCACAGCCCATTTGATTCTAAAGTCGCTCCAGTTCGTCAGTCAAACTTGTGTTTAGAGATTGCGTTACCAACTAAGCCACTAAATAACATTAATGATCCTGATGGTGAAATTGCCCTTTGTACACTTTCAGCGTTAAACCTAGGCGCAATTAAAAATCTAGAGGAGCTTGAGCCTTTAGCGGATCTAGCAGTACGAGCACTGGATAACTTACTAGATTATCAAGATTATCCAATCATCTCTGCTGAGAAAGCATCGATGAATCGTCGTACCTTAGGTATTGGAGTCATTAACTTTGCCAATTACCTTGCTAAAGAAGGTGTACGTTATTCTGACGGCTCAGCGAACAGTATTACCCATAAAACGTTTGAGGCGATTCAGTATTATTTGTTGAAAGCTTCAAACAATTTAGCAAAAGAGCAAGGCGCGTGTCCTTCGTTCCACGAAACGACATACTCTAAAGGTATTTTGCCAATTGATACCTATAAGCGTGATCTTGATAAGATCTGTGATGAGCCATTACATATGGACTGGGAATCACTGCGCGAGGAGATTAAAACACATGGGCTACGTAATTCTACGCTTTCAGCATTGATGCCGTCTGAGACTTCATCTCAAATCTCTAACGCAACCAATGGTATCGAACCACCACGCGGTTTAATCAGCGTTAAGGCAAGTAAAGATGGTCAACTTAAACAAGTTGTTCCTGATTTTGATAAGTATCAGTACAGCTATGAGCTCCTATGGCAAATGCCGAACAATGACGGCTACATTCAGTTAGTTGGCTTGATGCAAAAGTTTGTTGATCAATCAATTTCGGCTAACACAAATTACGATCCGGGCCGTTTCCCAGATGGTAAGGTACCGATGAAGGTTCTGCTAAAGGATCTATTGACCGCATACAAATATGGTGTGAAAACACTTTACTATCACAATACTCGTGATGGAGCTTCAGATAGTCATGACGATATCACTGCCATCGAAGTAGAAGATGACAGTTGCGCTGGTGGCGCATGTAAGATCTAATCCAGCGGATTTTATCACTCGTATTTAAACGTTAATTAAAGGGGGTTATGCCCCCATTATCGGAAGATAGAAAAATGGCCTACTCTACATTTTGTCAAACACCTAACAATGCAATGCTTGAGCCTATGTTTCTTGGGCAGTCAGTCAATGTTGCGCGCTATGATCAACAAAAGTACGAAGTTTTTGAAAAACTAATTGAAAAACAGCTTTCATTTTTTTGGCGTCCAGAAGAAGTAGACGTAAGCAAAGATAAAATTGATTACGCTGCTCTGCCTGCGCATGAGAAGCATATTTTTATCTCAAACCTAAAGTATCAAACCCTACTTGATTCGATTCAAGGTCGCTCACCTAATGTTGCTTTCTTGCCATTAGTGTCTCTGCCTGAACTTGAAACTTGGATCGAGACTTGGTCTTTTTCAGAAACTATTCATTCTCGCTCTTACACCCATATTATTCGTAACATCGTTAATGACCCTTCAATTGTTTTTGACGATATTGTCGAAAATGAAGAGATCTTAAAGCGTGCTACGGACATTGCTGCCTACTACGACAAACTCATTAAATTGAGCCAAGCATTTCATTTGCATGGCGAAGGCAGCCATCAAATAGACGGTGAAGTTGTTGAAGTCACTAAGCGCGAAATCAAAAAAGCGCTGTATTTATGTATGGTGTCGGTAAACGTACTCGAAGCGATTCGTTTTTATGTCAGCTTTGCTTGCTCATTTGCTTTTGCTGAACGTAATGTGATGGAAGGTAATGCTAAGATTATCCGCCTTATTGCCCGTGATGAAGCTTTACACTTAAATAGCACCCAGCATATTTTGAAAATTATGCATGGTGGTAAAGACGATCCAGAGATGGCGGAAATTGCTAAAGAGTGTGAGCAAACAGCAATCGACATTTTTGTTAAAGCGGCAGAGCAAGAGAAAGAATGGGCTAAATACCTATTCAAAGACGGCTCAATGATTGGCCTAAACGAGCACATACTTTGCCAATACGTTGAGTATATTACTAATGAACGTATGAAGGCAGTTAATCTAGAGTCTCCTTATGCAGAACAATCTAACCCGCTTCCATGGATGAAGAACTGGTTAGAGAGTGATGCAGTGCAAGTTGCACCTCAAGAAGTTGAAGTATCCTCTTATTTGGTTGGCCAAATAGATGCTTCAATAGATGAAGATGAGTTCTCTGACTTTGACCTTTAAACCCGTAAAAATTAGCCAAGCTAGTTTTAAGAAGGCCCCTATCGTCAGCCTGCAAGGTCAACCTGTATTGTTGTTTAATCAACAGCATCTGACCTTGCTTGAGGCGCTAGAACAAAAAAGAGTAAGTACTTTTTCAGAGTGCCGCAATGGCTTCTGTGGCCAATGTAAGACAAAAGTTATTAGTGGTTCTGTCAGTTACATTACTGAACCATTAGTGACGTTAGAAGCTAATGAGTGCCTACCTTGCTGCTGTGTACCCGACACGGATATTGACTTAGATCTATCCGTTGATGGTGCAGAGGTCGTCGTTAGGATAGCTGAACACAAACCTGTAAAAGCTAAGAATCCTATCGATGAAAAATCAGTCCGCTAGCCAAAATAACAGTTATAGCTAGAGGTAACTTAAATAATCCAACTAGGATAGAAACCTCATCACACTCAACTATCCTTTACCATGACCACTTCGCCGTAAACACTTTGTCGGTTATTGGCGAAGGATCGGATACCTTACTCGATCATGATTTAAAGCGAATTCAAAAACTCCAATACGGCGCTTTTCTCATCATTGGACAAGATCGAATAAGCCTCCTTACTGGCTAATCCTTCTCCGCCGTGCCACAAAATTGCCTCCTCAATACTTCGCGCTCGCCCATCATGCAAGAAGCTAGGGTTAGGATGACATACTTCCTTACCTTGTACGCCAGTAGGATTTATCATCCCACCCGTGACACAAGCGGAAAGACCTATCCCCCATAAAGGTGTCGTACGCCACTGGGCACCGCTAGCCTGACCTTCGCCTAGGTTATCGGCTAATCCTTCACCCATATCATGAAGTAGCAGATCCGTGTACGGGTGTATTGTCTGATCCCTAAGTTCGGCAAGAGGATGATATGGGCTGGTCTGCATCGTCGGGATATGGCAAGCACTACAGTTAATATCGTTAAATATCTGCTGCCCTTGTTGTACCGTTGCAGTATTTAGACCTCGCTGGGCAGGTACACCTAGCAACGAAATATATTTTACTAAATGGTCTAAGTCATCATCGGTGACGACGGAACCTGATGAACCACAAGCTGATTGCTGCAAGCCACAATCAGGATCAGGAATAATAGAAGTCATCACTCCCATGTCAGCATTGAAGGCTGCCGCCACTTGATGTTTAACACTGGTAGTTCCTGCTTTCCAACCCAAACGTCCTAGACGGAGTTCTCCTGTAGCTGGATCGATGACTCGTTGGGCTTGACCTTTGATCCCATCATTATTGGCATCATTAATATCTTCAAGAGCCAAAATACTGGACTCTGGTATCGCTTCAAGCAGTCCCATACCCACAATTGGACCCGCTATTCTAGCTGAAAATGATTGCGGTACTTTACCCGAGAATCGGTATGTAGGACTACGTAAACCATCCTCTTCTGTCCAAGAGGTAAGTATCACAGCACCTTCACTTAGTCCCTCTCCTTGATTATTGGGCTGCAACACTCGACCAATATCTGGATCGGGGTGACCGTTCTCGTCACCTACTTTAAAGACCCATTTATCAAGGGTCTGGCCGAGTTCAGCAGGGGCTGCTCTACCATTACGTTGATGGCAACTGGCACAGGACTGATTGACGTAATGACCTGATGTTTTACCCACCATTTGTTCGAAGATACCATTATCTTCCCCTTCGTCATGATGACCATCGACAAAGGATGTATGGTGCAATCGTCTGCCAATGACAAAAGCTTGTCCATTAACACTCGATAAATTGGTGGCCATTTGCATAAAATGGTTATCCGGCTCATTTGAATACTGATAAGGTAAAGTCGTTTCACCGCCTAACCACGCACTCTTAGGGAGCTCAAATGAGTTTTCTCGGTCTGATGATTTATCATTAAAATCACCTTTGGTGTACCAAGGAACCATGCCGCCTTTACCGACTGAATACAAATAGGTCGTACCATAATAGTTATTGCGGCCTTCAGGTGCAGCAGCTAGAAACTGACTAACTTCGATCTCCATCATTTGTCCAACCGCGAGAGCATCGACGCTACCATTTAACCCACGGTGTTCAGAAATGATTAAACTGTACTTATATTCATCGCCTTCAGTGCTAATTTGGTTGAGATTGTCATCGAAAGTGCCATTAGCGACTTCCATTACGTTATGTTCATAATTTCCATGGTATTCAGCCACAGTATTAAAGCCATAGTACCAAGCACGAAACTCTTTAACGCCAAGACGCCATTGAGTTACAAAATTAATCTCTATACGATCCCCTCCTTTAGCAACATAATCTACAAATTCAAAGCGGGCAGTTCTGTGGGTCCAGTAGTGGCTCAAATAATGATCATAAGCCTGAAAATGATCCTCTTTAGCATGCCTGTCCCTTGCTCTATCTGCAAAACGTGTGACGATAGCGTCCCCTCTATCAGTGATAATTTCTGGCTCTAATAGAGTATTTTTGTCAAATAGTGCTACAACACTCCCCATATCTATCGGTCTTGTTGCGGTCCACCATAACCCATTGACCCCCTCTCCATCGTTGTCTCCGGCTTTACTATCACCTTTATAGAAATATAAAGGCCTTCCTTGGTAAGTAGCTTGCGCAGTATTATCAAGACGGATGACGGTGCCTAAATTTGCAGTCCCAGATGCTTTACCGTCTACAACGATCACTGGTGGCCAATTTATTGCGCACTCGTCATAACAACTACTGGTATCAGAATGAATGTCATTATCAAAAATATACAAGGTATGTTTTGGAGCCGCGGAATCGGCACCGCCAATCAACATACCATTCACCATGCTTACTTCATGAAATGCTGGCTCAGTAGGCTCAGTAGGCTCAGTAGGCTCAGTAGGCTCAGTAGGCTCAGTAGGCTCAGTAGGAGTATTGGAAACAACAAAGCTCTGCCAAGCGATATTTGCAGCAAAGTCGATATCCCAATAAGTGAATGAATAGCTAATAATCTCTCCAGCAGACAGGTTCTTTATGAAATACTCATTAGTACCATCTACTTGAGACATTCGAACATTTTGTTGATAACCATTATTAATCTTAAAATGTACATCCGCCCAGCTAGTATTATTCACATACAAACGGATTGTCCCATTCTTGATGGTTTCTATTCCTGATATAGCTTCAGTTTCATTTGGCTCATTTGGCTCATTTGGCTCATTAAGTATGATTTTATTCCATGCTGTATCCACAGCATGGGTAGTATCCCAATAGGTAAATGAAAAAGTGAGAATATCCCCAGGTGAAAAGTTGTTAACAACAAGTTGATTAATTTTTTCGACCTGATGCATGCGTACGTTCTGTTGCGGGCCATTATTTATCCTGTAGTGCACATCCGCCCAGTCAGGTTTGTTCACATATAAACGTGCTCTTCCCTCTCCAATGGATTCCACACCGGTAACTTTAGCAGTAACTTTTATACAACTAGTACTCATATTCGAAGTGCACGTTCTCGGGTCTTCTTTTGCTATAACAGTTACTGGACTAAAAAAGATGAAAGCTAGCGTTGCTAAGACTCCAACATTTTTACAGTGTATAGATTTCATATCTTGTCTTTGACCTCTTATATTTAAACGGAGAAATACAACCACTTTTAAATTGAATGCAAACCACAATACAGGCATGGTCTAGATAAAAGAGCTCTATAAAATAGTGTTGATAAATCAATAGAGTTAGGCGTCAGTAACAAACAAAACCTTTAATTTTTATAAGAAAACGATCATTTCTTCTGACTGGAGTACGGGACTAGGGGCCATAAGACTTATAGACTAGTTAATGGTAGCCACTCATCGAACTTAGGATAGATGGAGGTTTCTTGCTAGAAGTTTCTCTAAGACAGATCAATCATCGAGAACAAAATATATCTACATTGTTATTGGTATTTTAACGAACAAAAACAACAGATAAAAAAGTCTGTTCAACTCATTAGTGAATTAAACAGACCTTAGAGGAATAAATATAATTAAAGCGCGATAGCTAACTCTGCTCCCTGGCGGATTGCACGCTTAGCATCAAGTTCAGCAGCAACATCAACACCACCAATAAGATGCACAGGAATACCGGTAGCCTTCATCTCTTCGACAAGTTCAATGTTTGATACTTGACCAGCACAGAGCACGACGTTATCGACGGCCAATACCTCTGGCTTGTCATCAACAGTAATGTGTAAGCCAGCTTCATCAAATTTGTTATAGCTAACACCTGTTTTCATCGCGACTTGATGCTGCTTTAAAACCGAGCGATGGATCCAGCCGGTAGTTTTACCTAAACCTTTACCCATCTTGGTGGTTTTACGTTGCAATAAAACGACTTCACGATGCTTGTCATCTAACACTGGTGCAGTAAGGCCGCCAGCTTCTTTATATTCTTTATCTATTCCCCACTGCTTTAACCACTTATTAGGGTTTAAAGTTGAAGACTCTTCTTCACAAAGGTAATGCGCCATATCGAAACCAATACCGCCAGCTCCTATCAAAGCAACCTTCTGTCCTATTTCAACATCCCCATTGAGTACTTGTTGGTAATCAACAACTTTTGGATTATCAAAGCCGGGCAGAGCTAGAGGTCTTGGTTTTACCCCTGAAGACATCACTATCTCATCAAACTTTTCATCTCTCACTACGCTAGCATCAAGTCGAGTGTTTAACCGTAATTCAACCTTGTGTAGTTTTATCTGATTAAGGAAGTAACGAATGGTTTCGTCAAACTCCTCTTTACCAGGGATTTTACGCGCCAAATTAAACTGCCCTCCTACTTCAGACTTAGCTTCAAAGAGGACAACTTCGTGACCACGTGTTGCTGCATAAATAGAGAAAGCCATACCTGCCGGGCCGGCGCCCATTACTGCGATACGCTTTTTCACTTTTGCAGGGGTAAAGTTAAGTTCAGTTTCGTAGCAAGCCCGTGGATTGACTAAACAGGTTGCACGTTTTAAAGCAAATGTATGATCTAAGCAGGCTTGGTTACAACCAATACAGGTGTTAATCAGTTCTGGCGTGTTAGCGGCAGCCTTATTAACAAACTCAGCATCAGCTAGGAAAGGCCTTGCCATAGAGACCATATCCGCTTGACCTGACGCGATAATGGACTCACCTATTTCAGGGGTATTAATGCGGTTAGTGGCGATGAGAGGAATACTCATCTCTTTCATAAGTTTCTCGGTAACCCAAGCAAATGCACCACGCGGTACGCTGGTCGCAATCGTTGGTACACGGGCCTCATGCCAGCCTATACCGGTGTTAATAATCGTCACGCCAGCGCTTTCTAATGATTTTGCAAGTTGAACGACTTCTTCCCATGTAGAGCCGTTATCAACTAAATCAAGCATCGACAGTCTAAAGATAATAATGAACTCTCTACCCACTTTTGCTCGAATTTGCTTAACGATCTCTATCGGAAACTGGGCTCTACTTTCAAATGAGCCGCCCCATTTATCGCTACGTTTATTGGTACGAGAACTGACAAACTGATTGATTAGGTAGCCTTCACTGCCCATCACCTCAACGCCGTCGTAGCCGGCTTTTTTAGCTAATGCTGCGCTGGTGGCGTAGTCTTTGATCGTTCCTTCTACCTGTCTTGTAGACATCTTAGACGGTGTAAACGGTGTTATTGGCGACTTGATTTTGCTCGGTGCTTGTGAAAAAGGGTGGTAGCCGTATCGGCCTGCGTGCAATAACTGCATGCAGATTTTGCCACCGGCGTCGTGCACAGCTTTTGTCACAACGGTGTGTTTTTTTACCTGCCATGGAAAACTCAATTGACAAGCATTAGGGGCTAGTCTGCCACGTAAATTGGGAGATATCCCACCAGTAACAATAAGGCCAACTCCGCCCTGTGCACGCTCTTTATAAAACGCTGCCAGTTTCTCAAAACCGCCCTTTTCTTCTTCTAAACCAGTATGCATTGAGCCCATCAACACACGGTTTTTTAACTGGGTGAAACCCAGATCTAAGGGTTCTAATAAATGCGGAAACGACATTCAAACATCCTTTTTAAACAAGTGATTTAATTCAGCATACCCTGTGTTATCAATAAGCTCAATAAGTGAGTGATCAGATTCCTTTACAATTGAGTTTTCCTTTCTAAAGGATTTTCAGTTAGCATTATGCCAATTCGGATTTAAAGGAGTGGCTAATGCCCGCTAAACCCTCAGTTTTTAAAAGGATATTTCTGCTTTGCTGGAATATTATAAATGGTACAAGAAAGCTATTTTTAAACCTTGTTTTTTTCGGTTTGATTATTGCGCTGATTGTTACCCTTAGCAGTGAAGAGACATTGAAAGTTGAAGATGGCTCAGCGCTAGTGCTTAACCTGTCTGGCACTATCGTTGATCAGAAACGTCGTGTAGATCCATTAGAAGCGGCAATGAAAAGCGGCAGTGCTAAAGATGGTAGCGGCGAAATACTGCTGTCGGATGTCATCGATGTCGTCAACAATGCGGCTTCCGATGCTCGAATTAGCCAATTGGTACTCGATCTAGGCCATTTACGTGGTACAGGCATGAGTAAACTGCAATCAATAGGCGATGCATTAAACAACTTTAAGGAAACAGGCAAACCTATTGTTGCTCATGCAAATTGGTTTGGACAAAATCAGTACTTCTTAGCAAGTTATGCCGACAGTATCTATCTCAACCCACAAGGCAGTGTTGAAATTGAAGGTCTCGGTCGCTATCGCCAGTACTTTAAGTCAGCATTAGATAAACTTAAAATTAAGGCCCATGTTTTTAGAGTGGGAACCTTTAAATCGGCGGTTGAGCCTTTTATTCGTGATGATATGTCTGATGCGGCTAAAGAAGCCAACATGGCACTTTTAAATGATTTGTGGGGAAGTTACAGCACTATCGTCGGCCAAAATCGCGATATAACCTCGAGCCAATTGTCATTGTCAGCCAAAGAGTATTTAGCTGAGCTTGATAAAGCTGACGGTCAATCTAGCCAAATGGCACTTAACCTAAACTGGGTTGATGAGCTAAAGACAGCTGAAGAGTTTCGCTTAAGTATGGTCGACGCTGTCGGAAAATCTGCTGATGGCGAATCTTTTAAACAAATTGATTTCTACGATTATCTTTCAATCACTGCAAGTCACCCTCTTTTATTAGCTGATAACAAAGTCGGTATCATTGTGGCTAAAGGGCAGATTTTGAACGGTTCACAACCCGCTGGCCAGATTGGTGGAGAAAGTACTTCAGAGCTACTGCGTAAAGCTCGGTTTGATGATTCTATCAAGGCTGTAGTTCTTCGAGTTGATAGCCCCGGTGGAAGTGCATTTGCATCAGAGCAGATCCGCCAAGAAGTGTTAGCATTAAAAGCGGCTAACAAGCCAATTGTCGTCAGTATGGGCAGCTACGCGGCTTCTGGTGGTTATTGGATTTCTGCCAGTGCCGACTATATCTACGCAACCCCAACAACGTTAACGGGCTCGATTGGTATTTTTGGTATGGTTACTACCTTTGAGGAGTCGCTCGCCAGTATTGGGGTGCATACTGATGGCGTCGCAACTTCTGATTGGGCAGGCTTTTCTGTCACTAAAGGGATGTCTCCTGAGATAGGTGCTGTTATTCAACGTCATATAGAACGTGGTTACAAAGACTTTATATCCCTGGTTGCTACCGAACGTGATATGACCTTAGAGCAAGTGGACAATATTGCACAAGGACGAGTCTGGACTGGCCGCAAAGCGCTTGAGCTTGGACTCGTTGACGGTATTGGTGATCTACAAAATGCAGTTACCCATGCTGCTGAGCTAGCGAAAATTAATCATTTCGATACCGAGGTGATTCAACAAGAGTTATCGCCACAGGATCAATTTATTCAAGAGATGTTTGCATCAGCAGCTGTTTATATACCAGAAAGCCTGACACAAACCACTTTAGTCGACAAACTACTTGGTGAGTTCTCGACACTCACTGACACGTTACACTCTTTTGATGACCCGAATGGTGTCTACTTGTACTGCGATACGTGTAATGACTAGTGCCGTTAACAGATATGTTTTAGTAAACTATTATTAAATAAAGCCCAGTTTTACTGGGCTTTATTCTATCTGCACCATTATAATCACCTCATTGTGCTCAAAAACAAAAATAACATGACTAAACGTTGTATATATGTTGCCTACACAGGCGGTACCATTGGCATGCAAAAGACCGAACAAGGCTTTGCCCCAGTTGCTGGTTTTTTGACTGAATGTGTTAAGGCTATGCCTGAATTTTACCATGAAGAGATGCCAGACTTTGTCATCAGCGAATACTCGCCACTTATCGACTCTTCGGACATGGCTCCGACTGATTGGCAAATGATTGCTAATGATATAAAAGCTAACTATGACAAGTACGATGGCTTCGTTATCCTCCATGGCACTGATACTATGGCGTATACAGCATCGGCACTGTCTTTTATGCTGCAGGGGTTATCAAAGCCTGTCATCGTTACGGGGTCGCAAATTCCATTAGCTCAATTACGTTCTGATGGTCAAACCAACTTACTTAACGCACTTTATATCGCTGCCAATTATCCGGTTGCAGAAGTTTGTTTATTCTTTAACAACAAACTATTTAGAGGTAACCGCACCACCAAAGCACATGCGGATGGTTTCAATGCTTTTGCATCGCCCAATTTTCCATTACTTCTAGAAGCTGGAATAAAAATTCGTTGGCATGCAGGCAAGAGAGCCGTCGAAAATGCGACGAAACCTTTAGAAGTGATCAATATTAGCCCGCAGCCCATAGGGGTCGTGACCCTTTACCCTGGGATCAATACAGAGATTTTTGCAAATGTTTTGCAGCAGCCAGTAAAAGCGCTGATATTACTCACATTTGGCGTAGGCAACGCACCACAAACACCTGCATTGCTAAAAACCCTTAAGGATGCCCATGACCGTGGAATCGTGCTGGTAAACCTGACTCAATGTCTGCAAGGTAAAGTCAATATGGGCGGTTATGCGACAGGTAATGCGTTAGCGTCAGCCGGAGTGATTAGTGGTTATGATATGACGACAGAAGCAGCTTTAGCCAAATTACACTATTTGCTTTCAACAGATTTAACACCTGAAGCTATTCGCTCTGCTATGGAGCAATCTATTGTCGGTGAACTAACCCAAGATTAAGCAAACATACTTAACAGAAAAGCCGCTCCTAGAGCGGCTTTTCTGTTATTTTTTTGTTTAAAGCTCTTTCTCTTTAAATTCAGCGATTGAATCGCCTTTAAACTGCTTTTTAAGTTCAGACTTAGATAACTCATTAACCTGCCCTTCACTATTAATAGTAAAATGCTCAGTTTGAGATAGTTTCCTTGCTTGATACAGCATAACGACCTGTTGTGTGGAAGCTCGCTGCTCTTGGCTCAATACAGTACCGTCTTCCCACTTACCAAGCTCTACCGCACTCAATAAACGCTCATAGACTTCGCTAGGCATTTCATCGATGACTTTATTTATATCTGTCATACTTTTTTCCGTTTATGGAGCACGATTTGCACCCGTGTTATTAGATAGCCAACAAAGCCTAAGGCAAAAGCGCCGCCAGCAACTGTTGCACGGGCTCCTTCAGCAGGCTCCCCTCCCCAAAACCAAGTCACTACTCCGCCAATAAATAACGTAAGCGCAAGAAAGCTCTGGTTCATTAATTGATTAGAGCGTTTAATATGGCTAATAACCTGTAAACTTTCATTGTCGGCGGAAATATTAGCCTTACAATGGGAGCACTGTTTTGCCATGCTCGATATCCGTTCACCGCAACCTGGGCATTTAACTAACGCCATACATGTACCTCAACTAATGACTATTTTAACTTATCGACAACGGCATTCATTGCAATCAGTGATGCTTCGCCTAGATAGATACAACGCTCCGGTGACCAACCTGCCATAAGATCTGGCATATTGTCGTTGTCTTTAAATGGCATTTCTAAGGTATTAGAGAGGCAACCGAAAGTATGGGCAACCCAATTAGAGCCCACGGTTAAGTTCGCTTGACCGGGTTGATCTTTATCATAGCCAAACTCAGTTTGAAAATCTGGACTTGCCATCTGCAATGCGTCAACAAATGCTTTTTGACGTTGAGCATCTTCTTTGGTGTATGCGGGCACCCCTTCACAGCCAGCCAAGAACACAAAAGGCAAGCCTTCATCACCGTGGACATCATAAAAGAGATCGACGCCTGTCTCTTTCATTTTGTTAACAACGTAAAAGACTTCTGGGCTCTTCGCTAAAGATGGCGATTGCCACTCGCGATTTAAGTTTGTCCCGACAGCATTAGTGCGAAGGTGTCCGCGAACACTTCCGTCGGGATTCATATTCGGTACGATGTAGAAATTTGCTTTATCAAGCAATGATTTCGCTGTTGGGCAATCGCTATCCAATAAGTTATTGATTAAGCCTTCGACTAACCATTCAGCCATGGTTTCACCAGGATGCTGACGTGCAGTGATCCAGATATTAGCTTTATCCTCATCACCATCACCGACTTTAATCAGTGTCATGTCACGCTCATCCAATGTTAAACCTAAATGCTCTAAACTAACCTGTGGGTGCACTTGCACAGCAGCAAGTAGATCTTGATGGCGCTCGTAACTATAAGGTGCAAAATAAGCAATTTGAATAGCGTCACAATCTAAATCAACTTCGATTGTTAATTTGCCGTCTTGATAAGTGGTTGGCAGTCTAAACCAGCTTTGTCTATCATAGGTCGCTACGGCTTGATAATCGTCCCAGCCTTTTACGTAAGAAGCTTTATCAGCATTGACGATATTAAGTGTGTAATGAGTACCAACGACACCGTCTAGTTTGAAGTTAAACCACTGGAAAAATTCACCGCCTTCATCTGGACGAATGGCGAGTTGCACATCATCGTTATTATCTGCGTTGATTACTTCTATGTTTCCGCCATCAAAATTCGCGCTAATACGCATAACAGTTCCTTTCTACTTATTTGGGCTGTGATCAGCTAGATATCAATCTTTGCGCTATAGAATAAACCAAAATGTGATAAGGAGCAGCCAAAAGCGTGCATTAACTGCTAAAAATCTAGGTTTTGTAAGGTTTACGTTGCACTAACGCTCAATACAGAGCTTTACCCACAACCTTAAATTCCATACAATCGCTGCAATTCGTAGAGATAGAGGGAGTTCAGCCCTCGTTAGACACTGCATTCGTAAAAGAACGGAGAACAAAATGACCCAAGCTAGACATTGTAACTTACTTATTCTGGGTTCAGGCCCTGCAGGCTACACAGCCGCAGTATACGCCGCTCGCGCCAACCTAAAACCCGTTATGATCACGGGTATGCAGCAAGGTGGACAACTTACGACGACTACTGAAGTTGAAAACTGGCCTGGTGATGCGGATGATCTTACCGGTCCGGCATTGATGGAGCGTATGCAGAAGCATGCTGAAAAGTTTGAAACAGAAATTATTTTTGACCACATCAATGAAGTAAATCTAAATGTGCGCCCTTTCCAACTTAAAGGCGACAATGGCGAGTTTACTTGTGATGCTCTTATTATCTCAACAGGTGCATCTGCTATGTACCTGGGGCTCGAGTCAGAAGAAGCTTTTAAAGGGCGCGGCGTTTCAGCTTGTGCAACCTGTGACGGTTTCTTCTACCGTAATCAAAAAGTTGCTGTAATTGGTGGTGGTAATACCGCTGTAGAAGAAGCACTTTACTTAAGTAACATAGCTTCTGAAGTTCACCTTATTCACCGTCGAGATACTTTCCGCAGCGAAAAGATCCTTACAAAACGTTTAATGGATAAGGTAGAAAACGGCAACATTATTTTGCATTTGGACAACACGCTTGAAGAGGTCGTTGGTGATGCTATGGGTGTTAACGGCCTTAAAATGAAAAGCACTAAAGATGGCAACGTCAAAGATCTAGAAGTAGCAGGCGTGTTCGTTGCGATTGGGCACAGCCCAAACACTGGCATGTTTGAAGGCCAATTAGAAATGAACAATGGCTACATTAAAGTTGAAAGTGGCTTAAATGGCAATGCAACACAAGCTAGTATTGAAGGTGTTTTTGCGGCTGGAGACGTAATGGATCAACATTACCGTCAAGCAATTACCTCTGCTGGTACAGGTTGTATGGCAGCGCTGGACGCAGAGCGTTACTTAGACGCCAAGTAGTACGTATTCCCAGTTTAAAAGCAGGCTTAGAGCCTGCTTTTTTATGCCTGTAATTTATTGACTAGGCTATTTTACAAATTCCAGATACAAAAAAGGGAGCCCTAGGGCTCCCTTTTTACAAGAATCAAAGCTAATTACTTAGCTAAAGCTTCTTTTGCTTTTTCTACTAAAGTTGTAAATACAACTTTATCAAAAACAGCGATGTCAGCCAGGATCTTACGATCGATTTCAATAGAGGCTTTTTTCAAACCATTAATGAAACGGCTGTAAGACAGACCATTTTGACGAGAAGCCGCATTGATACGTGCAATCCAAAGTTGACGGAATTGACGTTTCTTCTGACGACGGTCACGGTAAGCATATTGACCAGCTTTAGTTACTGCTTGAACAGCAACACGGTAAGTACGAGAGCGAGCTCCGTAATAACCTTTGGCTAATTTAAGTACTTTCTTGTGACGAGCACGAGCGGTTACACCACGCTTAACTCTAGGCATTGTTCATTGCTCCTTTAATTAAGCGTATGGTAGTTGACGTGCAATTGCTGGCACATCAGACTTAGCTACTTGACATTTTGCACGTAAGTGACGTTTACGCTTAGTGCTCTTCTTGGTCAAAATATGACGTAAATGGGCTTGCTTGCGTTTGAAACCATTAGCAGTTTTCTTAAAACGCTTCGCTACACCCTTGTCTGTTTTCATTTTAGGCATTGCTAAAACTCCGCATTGGGACAATTAATAAAACGCAAGGCGAGTAGAGACCTTAATAGACCTCTACTACTTTTAGGGTTGCCTTACTATTTCTTTTTCGGCGCAAGAACCATGACAGCTTGACGACCTTCCATTTTAGGGAAAGACTCCACGACTGCAATTGCTTCCAAATCAGCTTTGATACGGTTCAAAAGATCCATACCTAGGCTTTGGTGAGCCATCTCACGACCACGGAAACGAAGCGTTACTTTCGCTTTGTCGCCGTCTTCTAGAAAACGAGTCAGGTTGCGTAGTTTTACCTGGTAGTCGTTTTCATCTGTACCGGGACGGAATTTAATTTCCTTCACCTGTACAATTTTCTGCTTCTTTTTTTGTTCCTTTTGAGCTTTCGCTTTATCAAAAAGGAACTTACCGTAGTCCATTACACGGCAAACCGGCGGCTCGGCATTAGGACTGATTTCTACTAGATCAACACCTGCTTCATCAGCGACTTCCTGTGCTTCTCTAATAGTCATGATACCTAATTGCTCACCGTCAAGACCGTTAAGACGGACTTCTGATACACCAGTGATGAGCTCGTTTATTCTATTCGGGGCCGCCTGGCGCCCTGCTGTTTTTTTGATCTTTATGACCTAATCCTCCAACAAATTGAGACTACGGAGCGAAATTTCATTCTTGAGCTTAGTAGCAAATTCTTGGATTTGCATCTTACCTAAGTCAACACCATCTCGGGTGCGCACCGCTACTTCCTTATTTTCCATTTCTTGATCACCAACGACCAATAAATAAGGTACACGCCTTAACGTGTGCTCGCGTATTTTAAAGCCTATTTTCTCATTCCTCAAGTCTTTAGTTGCACGAATTCCATGTTCTTTGAATAAATTAACGACTTCGTCCACATAATCAGACTGTTTATCGGTAATATTCATCACAACGACTTGCTGTGGAGCTAACCACGTTGGGAATTTTCCAGCGTACTCTTCGATAAGAATACCTAAGAAGCGCTCTAAAGAACCTAAAATCGCGCGGTGGATCATTACTGGCGTCTGACGACTATTGTCTTCAGCCACATAAGTTGCACCTAAACGACCAGGTAATGCGTAATCTAATTGTACCGTACCACACTGCCATGCACGATCTAAACAATCGTGAAGTGTGAATTCAATCTTAGGTCCGTAGAACGCGCCTTCACCTGGAAGGATTTCAAACTCTATATCGTTAGATTTCAGCGCTTGCTTCAACGCTTCTTCTGCTCGGTCCCACATTTCGTCGTCGCCAATACGTTTTTCAGGGCGAGTAGAAAGCTTAACCACGATATTCTTGAATCCAAAAGTTTCGTATGTGTCATACACCATTTGGATACAAGCACTCACTTCCTGCTGAACTTGCTCTTCAGTACAGAAAACATGTGCATCATCTTGCGTAAACCCACGAACACGCATCAAGCCATGTAATGAACCTGATGGCTCGTTACGATGACAGCAACCAAATTCAGCCATGCGTAATGGTAGATCACGGTAAGACTTAAGGCCTTGGTTAAAGATTTGAACGTGTCCAGGACAGTTCATTGGCTTAATAGCATATTCACGACTTTCTGAGTTGGTAGTGAACATACCGTCAGCGTACTTATCCCAATGCCCTGAACGTTCCCATAAGACTCGATCCATCATTAATGGACCTTTAACTTCTTGATAAGTATATTGGCCAAGCTTTTGGCGAATGAACTTCTCGAGTTCTAGGAATAAGCTCCATCCATCATTATGCCAAAACACCATGCCCGGTGCTTCTTCTTGCATATGATAAAGATCGAGCTGCTTACCAATTTTACGATGATCGCGTTTTGCGGCTTCTTCAAGACGGTTAAGGTGCACTTTCAATGCTTTCTTATCAGCCCAAGCTGTACCGTATATACGTTGCAGCATTTTGTTATCAGAGTTACCACGCCAGTATGCGCCAGCAACGCTCATTAACTTAAAGTTTTGGCAAAACTTCATGTTGGGTACATGCGGACCACGACACATGTCGACATATTCTTCATGGTGATAAAGCGCTGGAGTGGCATCTTTACTGATGTTCTCATCAAGAATTTCAATCTTGTAGCTCTCACCGCGAGCTTCAAAGGTATCACGCGCTTCTTGCCAGCTAACAACACGCTTATCGACCGCATAGTTAGTTTTAGCAAGTTGAGTCATACGCTTTTGCAGCGCATCAATGTCTTCCTGGGTTAATTTATGATCTAAGTCGATGTCATAGTAAAAACCGTTATCGATGACTGGACCAATCGCCATTTTAGCTTCAGGCCAAAGTTGCTTAAAAGCATGACCAAGCAAATGTGCACAAGAGTGGCGAAGGATCTCTACACCCTCTTCATCTTTAGCTGTGATGATAGACAGCTCAGAATCGGTATCAATGATATCGCAAGCATCTTTTAGCTCACCATTAACACGTCCAGCAATACAAGCTTTCGCAAGACCGGGACCAATATCAGCAGCTACATCTAAAGTAGAAACGGGTTGAGCAAACTCGCGTTTGCTTCCATCAGGAAGTGTAATTACAGGCATGATTGTTCCTTTTCCAGTGGTGACCCCCACGTAGGGCCACTTGGGTTTAATAAATAAGAGTTATAACGCCACTGGGACAAGACCGTACAGGAGTCTATGTTTTCCAACGCGTAAGCGCGTAATTCTAAGGGATAGCGCCCAGTTGATGCAAGTTTTACCTCTATATTAGTTTTTCTAATTCAAATAATGAGAAAAGGTCATAAGAGACAATAGAAAATAGTAGCTAATTGTCACATAAACATCATCACCTAACGCTAATCTATCCGCGTCTAATCAAGGAGGACAGTATGATAAACGTAATGATATTAACAGCGGCGCTTTCCACTATTAATGCTGAAGCTAATCAACAGGAAACAATAGAAGTGGCCATAGTTGAAAAAACAACACTATTGATGGAACTACAACAGCAACTCGATATCAGCATGGCGATATTGGCACAGCAAGTAGATACAAGTATTGCCGATACGACACTTGATATAGCGTTTAAGACCAAACAAAAACGTACTACTAATATCGTACGAGAAAAACCAAGTTTTATCGGTGCAGATTAAACGATGCTGGTATTTTTGATGGCAAATTAACTATTAATTGTGTGGAATACATTTATAAGGCGATAATAACACTAAATATACTACTCATTTTATGGGATCACGTAATGAACAAATGGGCACTCATCACTGGCGCGGCAAAACGCATTGGACACAGTATCGCTAAGCAGTTGCATACCGATGGGTTTAACATCATTGTTCACTACAATAAATCCTGTAATGCAGCAATGGCATTACAATCTGAACTAAACGACATTAGGCCTAATTCTGCACAAATAATGCAGGCCGAACTGAACAATCAATTTGAGCTAGAACATTTAATAGCATCGCTAAAATGCCAATCTTTGCCTATCAGTATATTAATAAATAATGCCGCTGAATTTTATCCTACCCCATTAGGTAATACCGACTATAAAAAAGCGCAAAAACTGCTTGCTACAAACTTACTGGCGCCTTATTTACTCGCGGAGCAATTAGCACCTTCTCTCAAAGAACATAGCGGCTGTATCATCAATTTAATTGATATTCATGCTAAGCGCCCACTAAAAGATCATGGGCTATACTCTATATCAAAGGCAGCACTTGAGATGGCAACGCTTTCGCTGGCACAAGAGCTCGCTCCTGACATCCGTGTTAATGGCATTGCGCCAGGGGCAATACTTTGGCCAGAGCAATCAGATGATAATTCTCAACAGCATGTCTTAGCAGAGATCCCTTTAGCAAAACTCGGCCAAGCTGAAGATATTGCTAAACTGGTATCTCATTTGGTGAGCGCTCCCTATATCACAGGACAGATTATCGCGGTAGATGGAGGGCGAAGCGCAGTCGGATTTACCGGAGCTTAATATGCGATTTATCAATAAAACTATTTCATGCCCACATTGTGGACATCACCAACACCTTAATATAGACGCGACCGCAGGCGATCAAGATTACTATGAAGATTGCCGAGTATGCTGTAACCCTATTCATATGCGAATGCACATAGATGAATCACGTTTGAAAGTAGAGCTTTATATCGACTCTGATGACGAACAGATTTACTAGAGGCTGTTTGATGCTTTTTTGTCACAATCGATTGGCTATTTTGACAAGGCAGTCGCTATGATGTTCAGCCGCTCTAACAATGAGCTAAAACACCTTTATAATAGATAAGAAGCGCGGCTCTTCGGCCTCGCTTCAGTGCTTTATCGCTACGTTAGATATTATGGCACAGCCCGTTAATTACCATCTCTCACAGCTTATGCCAAAACCATTAATTTCAAAAAAAGCAAACTAGATAGTCCGACCAGCTAGTTACCAAAACGCTTAGCTAACACCCTTTCAACGGTATCGACTATCGCCTGTGTTTGACTGTCTATTTCTATATTAAAATTTTCTCCTACTTCATATTTATCTAAGTTGGTTAACTTCAGCGTTTCAGGTATAAGATGCAACATAAAACTAGTGTCAGTGACTTCACCCACCGTCAAGCTACAACCATTTACGCCGACGAAACCTTTATAAAGAATATAGTTCATCCATTTAGGCTCAACAGATAAGCAAATGTCATAATGCTTATCTGTTTTACTGATTGATTTCAGCTCAGCTTGGGTATGAACATGTCCAGATAAAATATGGCCACCAATCTCACTACCAAACGTTAATGAACGTTCGATGTTAACCTGTGATCCAGATCTCAGATTTACTAGGTTAGTTAGTTTGAGGGTCTCTTCCATTACATCAAAAAACACCCTATCATCTTCAATTCTTGTAACTGTTAAACAAACACCGTTATTTGCGACACTTGCCCCTAGTGAAAGTCCCTCGCGCAAATCCGGTCCAATAGCGATTTGTAATGTATTTAACCCCGGTTTTTTATCAATCGCTAACACTTCACATGTTGCTTGAACTATACCTGTAAACATTTTATCTCTCGTATGTATTAAGGGCTCACTCAATGAACCACTCTGGCTTTCAGGCCAAACGCTTAATTCAATTAGCACTACCAGTACTAATTGCCCAAGTTACCCAGACCATGATGGGTTTTATCGACACTGTAATGGCAGGTCGTGTTAGTGCCGTAGATATGGCTGCTGTTGCTATTGGCTCCAGCCTTTGGCTGCCTGCACTGTTATTTGTGCAGGGGCTACTTATGGCGTTCACGCCTGTATTTGCACATCATCATGGTGCTGAAAATCAAAAGGCTATACAACCGTTAGCATTTCAAGCTGGATATATTGCCATAATAGGTAGCGCAGGTGTGATGTTCTTTCTCTCACTTGCAGACAATATTCTAGCACTCATGGATTTAGAACCTGAACTCGCCGCGTTAAGTGTTGGCTACCTTGATGGCTTTATGTGGGGAGTTCCAGCATTTGTTCTCTACCAAGTACTTCGCGGTTGTAGCGAAGGGATCTCATACACATTACCGACTATGGTCATTGGTTTTGTTGGTTTAGCCGTTAATATTCCCGCTAACTACATCTTTATATACGGCCACTTTGGCGCACCAGCTATGGGAGGCGCCGGTTGTGGAATTGCAACCGCATTAGTTTTTTGGGCAATGTTTATAGCAATGATTATTTATATGCAGTTCAACGCAAAATTTAAAGAACTCGCGCCCTTTAAGTCATTTCATTTACCTGACTTAAAAATCATGATTGATATGACAAAGCATGGCTTTCCTATCGCGATGGCGCTTTTTTTCGAAGTAAGCTTATTCGCCATCATTGCGCTTCTGCTCGCCCCACTAGGCGCAACGGTTGTAGCGGGCCATCAAATTGCTCTTAATTTTTCGTCAATTGTATTTATGCTGCCACTATCTATTGGTATAGCAGTGTCAATACGTGTGGGCTACTACCTTGGACAAGATAAGCCAGAGATCTCAGCGATGATCACGCGATTAGGACTAATCATCTCTTTTTCTCTAGCTGTATTTACCGCTGTAATTACTGTGCTGTTCAGGCAAGAGATTGCGTTACTCTATAATGATGATCCTGAAGTTATCACTTTAGCTGTTAGTTTGATGCTCTTTGCTGCTATCTACCAGCTGTCTGATGCAGTACAGGTTGTAACGGCGGGTGCATTACGTGGTTATAAAGATACTAGAAGTGCTTTTTACATCACATTAGTGTCCTATTGGGCTGTAGGCATGACTCTTGGCTATACATTAGCTCGCACAGATCTCATCGTCCCTGCTATGGGGGCACAAGGTTTTTGGATAGGACTGATTGCAGGACTAACAACTGCAGCTATATTATTCGCTATGCGTCTGAGGTATATCCAAAAATCAGGTGTAAAGGTAGTAACCTTGTAATTAATTTACTGGTTTTTGCTGTCTATTTGCTTAAACAGGCAGCAAGTTGCCCGCTAAATCACCATTTAGCTCAAAAGTGTATTTTTTTACTTGCACGTTTGAGGCATCGACCGTACTATAGCGCTCGTTCCAAGGCATTAGCCAAACGGACAAGCAGTATAAACAGTCGCGGGATGGAGCAGTATGGTAGCTCGTCGGGCTCATAACCCGAAGGTCGTTGGTTCAAATCCAGCTCCCGCAACCAATACAACCGTAGCTCAGTTGGTTAGAGCACTACCTTGACATGGTAGGGGTCGGTGGTTCGAATCCACTCGGTTGTACCAATACTGTATTATGATGTAACGCTTTACTTTACAACCGTAGCTCAGTTGGTTAGAGCACTACCTTGACATGGTAGGGGTCGGTGGTTCGAATCCACTCGGTTGTACCAATTCTTTTTAGTCGAATTCAAATACTAAGCATTTAAAATGAAACATCCGGACGCGGGATGGAGCAGTATGGTAGCTCGTCGGGCTCATAACCCGAAGGTCGTTGGTTCAAATCCAGCTCCCGCAACCAATTCTTTGTTAGTAGAATTAAAATAACTAATAGTGTCAATATGGACGCGGGATGGAGCAGTGTGAAAACTACTCGGACTCAACTCTTTATTAAAAGCTAGGCGAAGATCGTTGCCCTGCCCTTTTTTTAAAGTAATCCAGTTCCTGCAACCAATTCTTTGTTAGTAGAATTAAAACAACTAATAGCGTCAACATGGACGCGGGATGGAGCAGTATGGTAGCTCGTCGGGCTCATAACCCGAAGGTCGTTGGTTCAAATCCAGCTCCCGCAACCAATTCTTTGTTAGTAGAATTAAAATAACTAATAGCGTCAATATGGACGCGGGATGGAGCAGTATGGTAGCTCGTCGGGCTCATAACCCGAAGGTCGTTGGTTCAAATCCAGCTCCCGCAACCAATTCTTTATTAGTAGAATAAAAACAACTATAGCGTTTACACGG
>NZ_JBFRIY010000061.1:0-48331 GCF_041468565.1 Shewanella sp. 10N.286.54.B9 | reverse complement strand
ATGTCGCATTTCAATTTAATTTGTAATCAAGTTCTTGCTTAGTTCGCTTCCCCTTGACTACGGAATGGCATTCTACCGATTTACTCTGCATAGTCAATCGAGAAAAATGCTTTTTATAACTGTTTGACGTTAAAAGCATCAAAGATAACGTTTTTTGTTCTTATTGATCGTTAGTTGCACAATATCAATGCCCTGCCATGTTATTAAGCGCATTTTAAATAATACTAGAGCGCACATTTTTTGATTTTATAAAGACAGACAAACTCAGATTGTGTGTAAAATTTTATTTATTTGATTTCAAAATCGCTACTTTTGCTGGGCGGAATGGTTTCAATATTCAGCTAAACGATTTTGAGCGTGCGGGATCCAATACTGCCCCTTTATAATGCTGGCAATTTAGTGTCGGTCATAGGAGCTATGCAGGAGGCCTAGGGCTGTTGTATTCCATTGAGTGAATACTCAACTGGCCTAAACTAACCATCAGCTTGCTAAGGATTCTCTTGACGAACTAAGCCACTATTGAAAACATTACTTAGCGGAAAATAAAAAACGCCTCTATTAAGAGGCGTTTTTAAAAGTACTTACTCTATCCAGCCTTAGCCAAGTGGCAGTGACTGGTAGTTAAGACCTAACATTTTTTGCATCACGCCAACGACCTGGCAGCTATAGCCAAATTCATTGTCGTACCAAACATAAAGAATAGTACGGTTACCGTCAGCAATAGTTGCTTGAGAATCAACAACACCTGCATAGCGAGAACCAACCAAATCACTAGATACGATTTCAGTAGACTCAGTGAAGTCGATTTGATTTTGCAGTTCAGACTGCAGCGCCATATCTTTTAGGTATTCATTCATTTCATGCTTATTAGTTTCACCATTAAGGTTTAGGCTAATAATTGCCATTGAAACGTTTGGCGTAGGAACGCGAATCGCATTACCTGTTAACTTACCTTCAAGCACTGGTAATGCTTTAGAAACGGCTTTAGCTGCGCCAGTTTCAGTAATTACCATGTTCAAAGGTGCACTACGGCCGCGACGATCAGCAGAGTGGTAGTTATCGATAAGGTTTTGGTCATTGGTGTAAGAGTGAATAGTCTCTACGTGACCATTAACAATGCCATATTTATCATTAACCGCTTTAAGTACCGGAGTAATGGCGTTAGTAGTACAGCTTGCTGCAGATACAATCGTATCTTCGTCAAGAATGTCAGACTCGTTAACACCATAAACGATGTTCTTAATTGCGCCTTTTGCTGGAGCAGTTAACAGTACTTTAGTTGCGCCCTTTGATTTAAGGTGCAGCCCAAGTCCAGCTTCATCTTTCCATATACCCGTGTTATCTACCACTAGTGCGTTAGATATACCGTACTTTGTGTAATCAACTTCATCTGGAGAGTTTGCGTAGATGACTTGAATATAAGTACCGTTAGCAATGATTGCATTATTCTCTTCGTCAACTTCTACAGAACCATTGAATGGTCCATGCACTGAGTCACGACGAAGTAAGCTTGCACGTTTTTCTAGGTCGCCCTTACGGCCACCACGAAGGACGATAGCACGCAGTCTAAGCTTGTTGCTCACACCCGTTCTTTCAATTAACAAGCGAGCTAGAAGACGTCCGATACGGCCAAAACCGTAAAGAACAACATCTCTTGCTTCTTCAGTATCTTCTTGAGTGATTGCGGCTGACAATTCGCTGCTCATATAAGCTTCGATTTGGCTCGCGTCTTTATATTCACGCCAGTAATTAACAGCCAGTTTACCAATATCAACTTTGCACTGTTTTACCGCTAACTTGCTTAAAGCTTCGATAAATGGAAAGCTTTCACGTAGTCTTAGTTTGTCACCGACATGACGGCGCACTAAACGGTGTGATTTAATGATTTCGATGGTAGAAGCGTTAAGTAAAGGTTTACCGTATACGACAACCTCTACACCTTGGTTACGATATAATTTACCAAGTAAAGGCTGCATAGCCTCTGCCATTTCGAAACGTTCTTGCCAGCTTTGTAGGTGTTTATCAGCGCTCATTAACAGATCCTTTATCTCACTTTTCTGATTTTCTATCAGAAATGTTTGAGTAACAAAAAGAAAAGACCAATAATCTAGGTTATGTAGGGTGTCTTTCCCCGTTTGGTCGGCGCTATTGTAATGAAAACTGGCCTTTCAGGCTAGTCAGATATTTCATATAACGATGTAATTTAATTAGATAAAAATGAGCATGGAGCCTGTTTTGAGTAGAAAATTTGTAATGTTTACATCACTTCTTGGAATTACGGCCTTTATTGGACTATTTGGCTGCGAACCGACCTCAAATACGCAGAAGATCTGTAACAAAAATCCTGAACTTTGTTCAGATCTACACAAAGATAGTTGGTGTAGATTCGAAAAAGGCGACCTAATTCGCAATCGATACCAATTAAAAATGACAGAGCAGCCGACAGGCGAACAGTTATTCGACCAATTATTGTACTTAGAAGATTATAATAAGTGTATTGAACTCGCTGCAGGTGTACAGCATATTTTGCATCCAGAACGGACTAACGATCGTGCCCGAGCCTTTGGCTTAAGCTCGCAAACATTGGCACAGTTACAGGAAACAACCAAAAACAGCCAGGATCCACATTTGGCCTATTACCATTGGTCTAGGTTTAACGATGCAGAGGCTGGCAAAGTGCTCTTTGCCGCCGAGACAAATGGATTGATTAAAGATTTTAGACTTAAAGCACAGCTCGCAGCCCATTTTTTGCAAAGCAATCCGAACAAAGCTAAACGTCTGTACGCGGCAACGCTATCTAACGCCGACAAAGATTCATTTGACCCAGATTGGTTGTTAGCATTAGCTACCCTCTATAGAAACGAACATCGTCCCGAGATGCATTACTTACTGTCAAAAACCAATATCATCATGACAGATGCTAATTTTGTAGAGGAACAGATGTTAGCGATGATCCAAGGTAATAAAATATTGCAGGAAAAGTTAGATAAAGAAGCTGAAAATTTGGCTAATGTACTAGAATCTGGAATGTATGCTCAAAGTAAGCTAAAAATCGTCTTGGAGCAGGACTTAGATCAAGCAATTAATTAATAAGGCTCGTGTAATTTGTATTCGGCAATATGTTTGCCAACTTACAATAATTTTCTTCATTTAGTAGAAAAATAGCCCAATACGCGATCCATGTAAAAAAATTACCTAATTTGTTAAGGGAATCGCCGCTATTTGGACGATATTGCTTGACGGTAGCTGTCAGTTTGGTAATTTTACTACCAGATTCTATTTAAACTTTTACCTGAGGGATATGAGATGACTATCCGAGTTGCAATTAACGGCTATGGCCGTATCGGCCGCAATGTTCTACGTGCTCTATATGAAAGCGAAAAGAACTACCCTATCAAGATTGTTGCGTTAAATGATCTAGGCGACGCTTCAATCAACGCTCACCTAACAAAATACGATTCTGTTCACGGACGCTTTAATGCAAAAGTAGAACACGCTGATGATGCTATTTTTGTTAACGAAGATAAGATCCTGACATTCCAAGAACGTGACCCATCGAAACTTCCATGGGATGAGCTAGACGTAGACGTTGTTTTCGAGTGTACAGGTATTTTCACTTCTAAAGAGTCTGTACAACCACACTTAACAGCCGGCGCAAAGAAAGTAATCATCTCTGCACCAGGCAAAAATGTTGACGCTACTGTTGTTTACGGTGTTAACAATGACGAAATTACCAGTGATATGACGGTAATTTCTAATGCTTCTTGTACTACTAACTGTTTAGCACCATTTGCTAAGCCGTTAAATGACGAGATTGGTATTGAATCAGGTCTTATGACAACGATTCATGCTTACACCAACGATCAGCGTTTGTCAGACGTATACCACACTGATTTACGCCGCGCTCGTGCTGCTGCAATGTCAATGATCCCAACACGCACAGGCGCAGCTGCTGCAGTTGGCTTAGTTGTCCCAGAACTTGCTGGCAAGTTTGATGGTTTAGCAGTACGTGTACCAACAGTAAACGTATCACTTGTTGATCTTTCTTTCGTAGCCGCTCGTGATACCACGGTTGAAGAGATTAACGCTATCATTGAAAAAGCAGCGTCTGTTGCTCCACTAAGTGAAGTGCTAGCTGTAAACCATGAACCTTTGGTTTCTATCGACTTTAACCATAACCCATACTCTTCAAACTTTGATGCGACTCAAACTCGCGTTAATGGTCGTCTAGTTAAAGTTATGGCTTGGTATGATAACGAATGGGGTTTCAGTAACCGCATGCTAGACAACGCTGTTGCGTTAATGTCTGCAAAGTAATGAGCTAACTGCTTAGATTTAAAAGCCCAGCAATGCTGGGCTTTTTTGTGTCTAGCGCTAATAAACTATCCCCGTTCTATCTGAAGCTGCATGATTCAATAGGGATTTAACGGGCTTTATTCACGGCATTGATTGCCACGAATGGTCATTCCCTTGGTAAAATAAATAACATCGAGTAAAGCCTATTAAGTATTTGACCTGTTCAGCCCCTCAGTTTTTGCAATTCAAAGCGCACTAGTAAAGGAATGGTTATTGCCAATGCATTGCAGGAGTGGCAAGGCTAAGGGTTCACGTAGAGCAGGATTTTATCAGATTCAATACAAGGCGTTACACGATTACGAGTAATTTTGGCGCACTAATCAAATGTGCGCCAGCCAGGCAATGCAAGGTAGAACTATAATCTGCAGCAACGATTGAGCTGCTAAACTATTATTGAACGATAGAATAGGGACTAGTGTTTTTCTTGTACTTTAGGATTCATACAAAGGTAGTCATCTATCATTTCAATATTTTGGTCGATATAACCCAATAATATCTTTTGTTCTACTTCACCTAACTCAGCACTCAAAATTGCTCTATGTAGTTCAAGCGCTTCAGATTTGTGACTGAGTAATGTCATTGAGGAGATAAGGTTACTCTCTAGACATCGTTTGAGTAATGCTCGCTGTGTTAGCTTAATTGATGTTTGGACTGAGTCGCATAAAACCGATAGTTTTTCATCAACAATAATCTGAGCTGCTAAACCTGCATGCTGCCTATTTAGTTGTCTACTTGTATACATCTAACACCTCTCAAAAATAAGATTTTCCACTTACGATGGAAGTCACTTTCTAGAAGAGATTATATTGCTTGTTAGCTGTACCTAGGCTTAATCGGATGAGAGGCATAACTGTATGTATTCACATGACTATGTTAACTACGTTTTATACGTACCACTTTAAACACATCAATTTCAAACCCTGCGATGCCTTCTGTAGCGCTATAGTATGTCATATTGACTCGCGCACCTTTTAAGCATTTATATTTTTTACGGCGTTTAAATTTAAACGGTGTATCGCAATTTTCTATCATGACCGTATGCAGCACCCAGTCTTCTTTTTCTCGTTGAACATGAGATAAAACAGATACATTTTCAGAGTGAACGAGCTGCTGGTGTTGATCTAGCATCTTGTCTACAGGTGTTTTCACGAACTTTGTCCTAATAAAAAAATCAGTCTATAAAGGTAGCACAACTAGCGGGAGCTGTGTTGAGCAGGTTAAAGAAATCGGTCTCTTAACCAACCATAATGGTAATATCCCCATTGACCGACACGCCTAAGTTGCGGTAATGGGAATTTAGGTAGCGGTACTTGATAGAGTGGCAAGGCTGGAACGGGTTTTCCTGCGATTTGTTCAGCTAACCTATACGCCGCTTGTGTGCTGAAGGAGACACCCGAGCCACAATAGCCCATGCTATAACCCACGCCGTTTGAAGCGTAAACGTGTGGCATGTCGTCGAGAGCAGCAGCAATCCAACCAGTCCAATTATAAGCGACAGCCTTATTACGCAATGGTGGAAAACACTTATCAAGGGCAAACTTTAACCGTTTTTGGTAGATAGGGTTGTGTGCATCTTTGCCTTGTATCGCCCCTCTGCCACCGAAAAGTAGCCTGTTATCTGGCAACAAGCGGTAATAATACTTAAGTATGCGGGTGTCCATTGTTACTTGATGCGTATTGAGTCCACAACTTAGTAGCTCCTGTTCCGACAAAGGCTCGGTAACAATCACATTGCTGAGAATAGGTAAGTAACAGTTATCAATATTTGCATTGAACGACTTTGGTGTATAGGCGTTTCCTGCGGTGATGACCTTGTTAGCCGTGATTTCCCCATTAGCGGTTATCAGACGGTGTTTATTACCTTCTGTCAGCCATTCCGTCACGCAGGTATTTTCATAAAGGTCAACGCCCTTCCCTTGCAGCATCGATTTATAACCAAGTAATAATTTTAACGGATTAACACCAAATCCATCAGCTAATCTTAGTGCACCATGGGCTTGTTGATGGTCCATGAATTCAGTTTTGAAACGGCTAGCCGTTATAAACTCAGCGTCCTCTCCAAGTTCTCGCTTTATAAACCCAGCAGCGCTTTGTAACTGGTCTAATGCTTTCTTGTTATGTGCGACTTTAAGATAGCCTTTTTGTTGTGGCTCGCAATCGATATTAAACTCGTCGATCAGTTCATCGACTCTTGATACCGCTTCACTAAATTCATTATAAATACCTTTAGCTGTATCAAGACCCCACCTTGTTGCCATCTGCTTATAGCCCAATCTTCCTGAGCCCTTTAATACAAACCCCGCATTTCTTGCAGACGCGCCAAAGCCTACTTGGTTGGCTTCCAACACGCAGACATCGATATTGTGCTCAGTTGCTAGATAATAAGCACTCAATAAGCCGGTATAACCGCCGCCGATTACAGCAACATCAACACTTCGATTACCCGATAATATTGGACTCACTCCCCCTAATGATGTGGTACTGGCCCAGTAAGAACGGCAAGGCTTTAGCCCAGCAGGAGTACTGTTATAAAGTGGGTCAAAAAGTTCACTATTCATAATAAAGCTTATTGTATTAGTTAAAAGGTCAGTAGCATTTCACTGGCGGTACAAGTGCAATTTGAACCGCAAATAACACAAATATAATCGGGGTGATCACTGGTATCATTCCATCGATTTGGATGCTCTTTAATAAGCTTGCCTCCGGCTTTAGTGAAATAACGAACAGCAGAATTATTTGGACTTTGCTTCCATAGATGGCTAATTCCTGCTTGAGCCCCCTGACGTTTTAGCGCTGCCACTGAATACTGTAATAGCATTCCACCTAAGCCTTTACCTCTAGCCTCTTGTGCAACAGTGTTGCATTTAAAGTAACCGACATACTTAGTTGGAACTGACCATTCGCTTGGTGTACACCATTTATCTATATCCCATTGCTCAGCGGCGTAGGTCAACCTAAAACCGAGTAATGTGTCAGACTCCTTTGCTACAAAGCAGCTATTAATGCCATTTTTGAAGCCTTTTTCAACTATAGTTGCTAAAGTGCTATGGTCTAAATAACCTTCGCCATGAACCAAATTGCCCAGGTTGATCACTTCGTCAAAGTGAGCGTCAGTAATTTCAATAATCATCTTATGTTTTTATATCCTTTTAAGATTATTCGGCACAATAGCATACCCATAACCAAATATTGAATCGCAGACAGGTTCTATTCCGAAAACGGCCATTTTTCGATACTTTACTCGTACCCTAAAGCTTTGCAATTAGGTTTCAAGTAAGTCCAATTGTAGATCTACTGTGCAGCTAGGTTTGTACTTATATGTTCAATTCGATTATGTTATTAGAAAAAATTCAATGATTAACCATCAAAAGATAGTGAACAGGGATAAGTTAAGTGTCTAAAGATAAGCTTTTAGGGCCAACATATAGTTTGGCGCGTTATATTATAAACATGAACAATCGAGTATATGACGGCTTACTTACTTTTATTAGTAAGCTTAGCTTTGTTCAAAAACTTTATCTTTTTGCTTTTCTTTTATTATGTTTCAGCAATAGTTTAGCCATAGTGGCAGCCATTACTGTAGTTGGGCTACTCGCTGAATTCTGGCCTCTATTTGCCCGAGTTTGGCACTCTCTTGCAGGAAAAGCTGTGTTACTACTGTTCTACGCCGTCATCGCTAACTTTGCGTTAGCTGGAGCCGCATCCGTAGTAAATGAAGTTGTTGGTGTTTCTTCGAGTCATTTTAGCTATACCCATAACTTCGCTATTTTGCTTTATCTCCCCGCATGGACATTGGCAATCAGCATTATTGCACTTTTACTGCTTCAAATTTTTGTGCCTTTTTACCTGTTCACTCTGTTGTTATTAAAACCCTTCGGTGTCGACGGCTTTAACCTGACTAATTTGCAACATTATCAGAAATGGACGATGTTTCTTCGCCTAATTCTATCCAGTATTTTGCTTTATCACTTAGCACTTTTAAGCGATGTAGATTCTGTTATAGAGGAAAACCTTGATAACCCGAAATTGCTCAGTATCCAGCAGCCTTCAACCAAGGAGGCAGATCTTGAGAAGATTATTCTTGACTCTTTGGGTGAGACCGATGCGCCAGAGCAGAAAATCACTGATGATGAAATCAGTACTAATAACAACGAAAAACAAAATTCAAGCAACTCAACCTTAGACGCCTTGGAGCAAGAGATTAACACCAGTGTTAATAAATCATTGCAATTACGGGCACTCTATTCTCAAAAAACAAGGGAGTTGATTGCTCACTTTGCTTATCAATTAGAAGCGGATGGCAAGTCACGCTGCGCTATCTCTAATAATGCTCATATTGTTGAGCTTAATGATTATGAAATTCTTGAGATAAGTCCCGATATGTCCAAACCATATGGGTATTATTTTGAGGTGAAAGTGTGCCAGTCTCCAGCTTTTCCACTTTGATCTAATTTAAAACCAACCAGCATGTGTATAAATGATTAGTCGCAAGTTTACAGGTCAAAAGGTAAAAGTATAAATTGTAAACCTTTGTTAATAGCTAGTATTTTAAGTTTAAGGAAGACGCTACATATTAGTTGTTTAGCGAAATAATATGCTGGTATCAATACGAGCGTCGCAACAAATTTCCTTTTGAAAGCCATTGTAGCGCTAGATCCTAAAACCATTCACTCGAAAAACCTTGTAGTAACAAGGTTAACTTAGTGTATCGAGTCTATTGTATAATTTTATAAAACTACCTAATTAAAATAAGCAATGACGCAATGTCTTTGCAATAATAAGAGATGTATCCAGTGAATAAGAACAACAATTCATCAATATTACTGTGCGCAGTAATAGCTGGTTTAGCTTTGCCAGTACAAGCCTCAGCGATAAAACAATCTAAGGGTGATTTTGAAGATAAGTTTCGCCAGCTAGATGTAGACCTACCGACGCCAAACGTATATCGCAATGCAGCGGGCGAACCTGGGAATCAGTACTGGCAGCAACAAGTCGATTATCAAATTAAGGCCTCGCTGAATGAAGACAAAAGGCGCCTTGAAGCTGAACAAACCGTCACTTACACCAACAACTCTCCTGACACGCTAAAGTACCTTTGGCTACAACTTGATCAGAACTACTATAAAGCGGACTCTATCGCTACTCGAACACGTACTTTCTCAAGTCCATCTGAACTGGCTAGTAGTGTTAATGGTAAACCGACTAAAATCAGTTTAAAAACATTACGTGGTCAACAGTTTTTAGCTGACAATGAAGTCGGATATCAAATAGGTGACGTGACAGTTGATGGCACTCCTCTTCGTGTCACAATAGTTGGCACGAATATGAGAATTGATCTTCTTGAACCACTAAAACCCGGTAAAGAAGTAGAATTTGAACTCAATTATGCTTTTAATATTACCGATCAAAAAGCAGTCGGCGGTCGCAGTGGTTACGAGCACTTCCCTGACGATAAGCGTGACGGCGGCAATGACATATTTCAACTTGCACAATGGTTTCCTAGATTACATGCATATACCGATTATGAAGCTTGGACAAATAAAGCTTTCTTAGGCAGCGGTGAATTCACCTTGGAGTTCGGTGATTACGATGTTGAAATAACAGTACCAGCCGACCATATTGTTGCGGCTACTGGTGAATTAACCAATGCGAGTTCAGTATTAAATAAAACCCAGCGCAAACGTTTTGAAAAATCCAAAACCAGCAAAAGGCCGGTTTTCATTGTGACCGAAGCTGAAGCTTTAGAGAATGAGTTAGCGGCAACGAATAGTACCAAAACCTGGCATTTTGAAGCTGAAAATGTCCGTGATTTTGCATGGGCTTCCTCTAGAAAATTCATGTGGGATGCTAAAGGTTACCAACAGCAATCTGCTGAAAGGCCTTTAGTCATGGCGATGTCTTTTTATCCAAAGGAAGGTGGTGATCTTTGGAAGAAATACTCAACAGAATCTATCATCCATACCATGGAGGTGTACTCAAAGTATTCTTTTGATTACCCATATCCAACCGCTCAATCTATTAACGGACCCGTTGGCGGAATGGAATATCCAATGATCACCTTCAACGGTCCTCGCACCGAATTACAAGAAGATGGTAGCCGAACCTATACATTGTCGGAAAAGCGTTTTCTAATAGGTGTCGTTATCCATGAAATTGGCCATATTTACTTTCCGATGATCGTAAACTCAGATGAAAGGCAGTGGACATGGATGGACGAAGGGCTAAATAGCTTTTTAGACTCGGTAGCAAAAAGAGAATGGGAAACCGAATCTCATTGGGCTAGAGAGCCGCGCGACATCGTTGAATATATGAAATCAACAGTGCAAGTTCCGGTAATGACTCAGTCTGATAGTGTATTAAAGCTCGGTCCAAATGCTTACACCAAACCCGCTGTGGCATTAGACATTTTAAGGGAAGTTGTACTTGGACGAGAGCTGTTTGATTTCGCATTTAAAGAGTATGCCAATCGCTGGAAGTATAAACGCCCTACTCCATCTGACTTTTTTAGAACCATGGAAGAAGCATCTGGTGTCGATCTGGATTGGTTTTGGAGAGGCTGGTTTTACAGCACGGATCATGTTGATATCTCAATCGACAAAGTCTACAAGCTTAGAATGAATACTAAGAATCCTGATATCGATTTTGCTCGTGAACGCCAGATGGAGCAAGATAAACCGACTCCTATCGCGATAGAAAGAAACAAAGAGCAAGGGCTTAAAAGCTGGATAGATCTAAACCCAGATGTGACTGATTTTTATGAATCTAACGATGAATATACAGTTACCAACAAAGAGCGGAATAAATACAACAAGTTTATTAAGAAGTTAGAACCTTGGGAACGTGATGTAATACAAAGAGCAATTAAAGAAGATAAAAATTATTACGTACTTGAATTCTCTAACTTAGGTGGACTAGTGATGCCTATTTTGCTGCAATTAACCTATGAAGATGGCAGTGTCGAACAGCTAAACATTCCTGCAGAGATCTGGCGTAGAAGTCCGAAGTCAGTTAATAAACTCATCGTATCAGACAAAGTCCTAAGAGAAGTTGAAATCGATCCTAGTTGGCAAACAGCGGATGTTGATATAAACAACAACTACTTCCCACGCAGGATTATTCCATCAAGAATTGAAGCCTATAAAAAAGAGAAAAGTAAGGCAAAAGTTAAACGCGATATTATGCAGGATATTAAAACAGAACTTAAAACTGAAGAAGATGAAGAGTCTAATTCCGGAAAGGCTGGATAAGCGATGAAGGTAAAAATAATCATACTTATTTTCATGGGGTTAATCTCGACTGCAGTCTGTGCACACCAGCAGAAGATGGCTACCACTACCGTTAGTTTTAATCATAGAGTCGATAATATAGAGGTGATGCACAAGTTTTATCTACATGATGCCGAGCATGCGGTAAGAGATCTTTTTGATCCCAGTGCAGATATTTTAAGTAGTAAAGCAACCCAGAATAGCTTTGCGGAATATGTACAGACTCAATTTGCAATTGAGATTAATGATTCAAAACAGCTACCACTTAAGTTTGTTGGATTAGAGCTTGATGGCAAGTACATTTGGATCTACCAAGAAACGGCAATACCAAAGCAAGTCACTGAACTTTCCATTTCAAACGGAGCCCTACAAGAACTTTGGCCATCTCAGTTAAATTTAGTCAATATTGAAGGCAAAGGTGAGCTACAGTCTTTACTATTCAACGATAGCGATCAATGGCTTAATGTATCATTAGCTGAGTAACATACAAAAGGGCTAACTCTTAAAAAGTGTTAGCCCTTTTGTAAACTTGCAGAAAATCAAACTAATTCAGCACGACATAACCACGATTTACCATACAGTTTTTAACCACTTGTTGCTGTTCAGCTTCAAATTTTGCAGCATCATTGCGTCGACTTCTACCGTTAGACAGCACTCCAAGCCCAAGCCCTATCGCTGCACCTTGTTTGGCACCGTCAGTTCCGGAACCACCGGCGATTGCTTTTCCCGCTGAACCAATTGCTGCTCCTTTTGCAGCGCTACCTAGCGCGCTACTACTGCTATCCGTTTTTTGAACTTGGGTCGATAATTCAGTGCATTGGTGCAGATCATAGATATAATCTTTCTCATCTACTCCTGTTTTATCTACAATAATATTTGCCGTAACATTTGATGAAACCAGTAGTAAAATAACCATGAGCATGCTTTTATTCATTGAGTGCACCTTAGCTGTTCTAATTCAATAATTGACAAGTACGCTAACAGAATGCAAAAACACATCACACCCGTAAAAGTACCAGTATTATCAATTATGGTACAAAGGTTTAGATTAGGTTGTTAAATTGACACAAAATGCAGTAAAACTCGAAGAAAGATTGTCTACGCTTTTGGCAACAACTCAGTTTGAAAAAATTGAAATAATCCAATCACTTTGGTCAGGTTATGGTGAAATTGGCCGCTATGAAAATACAGATAAATCGAATCGCTATTTCGGTCGCTTTATTGTAAAACATATCTCACCGCCGGCTAACCAACAACACCCACGCGGCTGGAATGGAGCTCTAGCACATCAACGAAAGCTAACCTCCTATAATGTTGAGGCGGAGTTTTATCAATATTGGGCAAATAATATTAAACCGACTTGTGCAGTTCCCAAGTTTATTGCCCAGGAAAACCTCGATAATGCATCCCCAAATTCTAAAATAATCGTTATGTCAGATTTAGATGCAGAGGGTTACCCAATAAGACTTTCAAATGCATCGGTTAACGTTGCAGGTACTTGTCTACAATGGCTGGCGAGATTTCATGCACTTAATTTGCAGTCTAAAGTTTCTGAGGATTGGCCGAAAAATCTATGGCCGATTGGCACTTACTGGTATTTAGATACTCGTCTTACTGAGTATGACGCGATGGAGGAAAGTGACCTTAAACGTTCAGCAGCTCTACTCGATGCGAAGCTTAATAACTGTCGGTTTAAGACTTTGGTCCATGGTGATGCCAAAATTGCAAACTTCTGTTTTTCTGATGATTTATCAGAAGTAGCAGCGGTTGATTTTCAATATGTAGGTGGCGGATGCGGCATGAAAGACGTTATTTATTTGCTGGGTAGTTGTCTAGATGAAACAAGTCTAGAGCAGAATTTCGACGACTTAATCGACGTTTATTTTAAGGAATTAAATGCAACACTCTTAACATTAAACAACAAACATAGTTTCAAAGATATTGAATATGAATGGCGTGAATTAATAGATATAGCATGGGCTGACTTTGAACGATTTCTTGCAGGTTGGGCGCCGACACATACCAAGCGCACCAACTTTAGCCAAAGCCGAACAATGGCTGCACTTAACAAAATCCATAGTGGTTAAGCTGACCGTTTTACAACAAAATTATTCCGCAAACCAAAGTACGTATTCTTTAACTATCTAGAGGCTACAATACAAAAAGATAGTTAAAGGATGTTTCTCTACAGGTTTAACTTAAGTTGTTTCGCCCTCTTTGCTGGCATCAATCTGTAATGACTCACACTCGCTCAGCAAAAAATCTAACGCTTGATCAAAACTGTCTAGTTGTTTTATCGACATAAAGGCTTTGAGCCTATGAATGAGATCATTACTTAATTCTATGTGTGATTTCTTTTTGCGCTTTTTAACTTGTGCTAACTCCTTCCTGACCATGCGCCAGCCATAGTCGCTAAACATTTGGTTTAAACATAAATTGAGCTGTTCTAACTCTACCCTTGGATCCGAATTTTGCTTTCTCTTTCGAGTCACTAATGAAAGTAACTCTGATACTTTCAAAAATTTTGTTTCTGACTCCGCACCACTTTCAAACCATTCTACTCTCTTTAAAATTTGGTCTCTGGGTATAAGTCTAAAGATCAGCGGGAACGCAATAACGATTTCATCTCTTTGAAGCAGTAACAGCTTACGCCCCTTTGTCGGTTTATTACTATGGTATTGCCACTCTTGCTTCGTATTATCCATCAGCTTAGCCACTATTTTTAAAGTATGGTATCACCATTAATATAGAGATGATATTGAATAACCCATAGATAAACAAGTGTTTGCAGTGATTCTTTTAGACGACATAAAAATGGTATAACCATATTAATGGTTGGGTTAGTCTGCATAGAAGTACAGTGACCTTAACTTCGCAAAATAACACCTTAATATAAAATAGCTTCTTCGAGGGCAAAATTTTTTGCCGCTAGCTCACAATGTTGATTACTCCACCTAAACCTAGTCGTTTTGTTCGAATTTGTTTATAACTTAACCTCTACCAGTGATAATGACGATTATCACTGGTAGATATCGTTATAAATGGATAAACTATCTTGCTTATATTTACCCTAAATTCATAAATGAACGATATCGATTGAGGAAATCTAGGAAATGAGTCGCAGGCATATTAACCCCATTTCCAATAAGGTAGAGAGCACAAACAGTGACAATGGCTTTTACCAAGAAGCAGAACTTCCTATATCAATACTTAATGACTTTGAAAGTGCAGCCAAAGAAACTCGTTACGAAATTTCTGACAACACTCGACGGGTTTATCGTTCAAGCTTTGGCATTTTTAAAGCTTATTGTGAAACCCATGGGCTAAGCGCAAACCCTGCCGATCCCAGAACGGTTATTTCATTTATCGGTCATCAAAAAGATTTTTATCAAGCAAGAAGTGGCCACCAGCTATCGACTCAAACAATCAATAGTCGATTAGCCGCGATACGTTTTTATCATATTCAATCTGGTATAACCTCGCCAACTGAACACCCTTTGGTTATCCGAGTGATGCGTGGACTTACGCGTAATCACAATCGAATAGTTTCAGACTATGACCAACAACCGATCATGTATGATGAACTTGAATTACTAATTCAAGCTATTGAAAGTCAAAGTCAGACTTTGACTAAAAAACGTGACAAAGCCATTATCCTATTAGGGTTTCAAGGTGGATTTAGGCGTTCGGAATTAGCGAATATAAAAGTAAACCATTTAAGTTTTTTTAGGGACAAACTTAAAGTCAGACTCCCTTACTCTAAAAGCAATCAACAAGGTCAAAGAGAGTGGAAAGTGCTCCCAAAAGATGAAACATTTTCAGCTTATGAACCGGTAAAAGAATGGCTTGATGCTGCAAAAATAAAGGAAGGTCACTTATTTAGATCATTAAGTCGAGATGGAAAATATATCAGAGATTACCAAGTAATAGATGCTCACTCAGGCAAAGGTTTTTTACGCGGTGATGATATTTATCAGTTAATAAAACGCTACTGTAATAAAGCGGATTTAGATCCAATGTTCTATGGAGCTCATAGTTTGAGGAGCGGTTGTGTAACGCAACTACATGAAAATAATAAAGATCACCTTTACATTATGGGGCGTACAGGCCATACGGACCCAAGATCGTTGAATCATTATTTAAAACCTAATGATTAGAGCACTATTTATTTTTAGTACTTTTTAATCGCAAAGCTGTTGTTACTTTAAATAAAAAAAGGCACTCTTTTAGAGTGCCCTTTTACTATTTATTAAACTATAAAGTTATTATATAAACGTATTTAGTCTTTATAAACTACTGTTGTAGATTCAAAAGATAGCGGTTCTAAAACAACCTTTTCTTCAGCATAATCTATGAAGGAAAGCGCATCCGTATTACAGATATCAGTGCCATTATCATCACAACTTGGTGCACTATCTGCGTATACAACGCTATAGGTATTTTCAGTTGAATTATAAGTTAAGTGGTCAACTTTATAAGCTTTATAACCTGTCGCTGTTTTAACTAGATCGACACGATCAGTTGCCTGAAGTTGAGCGTCACCCAATGCATTCCAACCGTCGTTACCGCTTGCATTATAATTGTTTACGATTACAACATAGTCAGTCGTACTGTTAATCGCTTCCCAATGCGGTTCAATCTCGGTTCCGGTATTAATATCAATTGAACTGATATTACCACTGGTATTTTTGACCTCTTCGGTAAAGGTATAGCGCATGCCACCTACATAAGGGAATTTACCGGCATGACTACCAACGGGCAGAGTCGCTTCAATTGTCGAAGTTAGTAGTTTAATCAGCACCTCACCATTGATCGTTAGCACCGATAGGTAGTTTGAAAATGGTAGCAACTCAAGACTTGCATGTCCTTCCCTAAACTCGCCAGATGAGATGTCAGTTCGTACACCACCAGCGCCAACCAAACCAATCTGTACTTTTTTACCAATCACTGAATTTACATTACTCTGGTTTGCCCAATAGACCATGCCTTCAGCGATTAATGGTGCTACATCAGAACCGTGAATATCTGTTCCGCCATCACCAGGGCGGCGCTCATGGTTTATCTCTTTCGGAGCATTTGCAACAACCTCACCATAAGCTTCTTCTAGCGCAGGTTTATAAGTCGCATCAATATGTACGCGCATTTCATCATTTTCGTCGACATTATCGATAAGTGCAGTTTCATCAATGAAGCCTTCGACTTTTTCATGATCGGCGCCAGTAAGCAGATCGCTTTCTTCACGTTTGCCGTCTTTGTAAAACTCTTCATTAGTCAGCAACGTATTTTGACCAGCGCAAGACAAAAGCTTACCATTACTGTCGAACTTTACATCAACCTTGCCAATAGCCTGTGCGTATTGTCCCGCTTGAACAATACATGTTTGCCCTACTTCATCTTTTTGTTTTACCAGTTGAGCATATACACCATTATCACCATGACCTAAGTCAGTAAAATCGCCTAATAATGTATGAGAATGGCCGCCAACAATAACGTCGATTCCAGTCGTACCTTCTGCTAACGTGATATCACGCGCATTGCCAATGTGAGAAAGCACAACAATTTTATTTACGCCCTGTGCTTTTAGTGCGTCAATAGTGACCTGAGTAAACGCTATTTCATTTTCAAACTTAACATCACCCGTACCAGTAGCAATAGTAGGCATGTCTTCAAGTACGACACCGATAACAGCAACAATTTGCTCATTTTCTTTTGCGTCAGTCACTTCACTAATTTTACGTTTGGTAACACCATCAAATGCAAAAAGTTGGAAAGGTTTGAGGTTATCAGAGCCACTCAGTGCAGAGTCTAATCCAGCATCCATGTTGTTGGCCAGTACTGGAAAGTTAACACTATCGATAAAGTCTGCAAGTTTCGTGGTGTCTAAATCAAATTCATGATTGCCTAGCGCCATTGCGTCCAATCCCATTTGCGATAGTAGATCGGCGTTAGCAGTTCCTTCATTCAGTTTAAAATATGCGGTACCTTGCCAAGCATCGCCACCATGTAAAAACAGCAATGGTTGGCTAGTATCTTCTTTAATCTCATTAGCAGCTTCAAGTAGTCTCGGGTAACCGCCGAATTCATTGAAGACAACCTCGCCATCTTTGCCCATGGTAAAGCTAGATTTTACCGGATCGAAATTTGAATGGGTGTCATTGATGTGTGCAATCGTTAGATTGAATCCATCGTCAGTCTGATTGTTGTCATCATCATTTGAACAGGCAGAAAGCGCCGCTAGTAAGGCTACTGCTACGAGTGTTTTTTGTAGTTTCATTGTTTGTTTTCTTCTTTTATATAGGACCCGCCGACAAAATAGCAGAAGTCATATAGAGAAACCACTGTGGTTAACGCATTGTAAAACCAACATATACAACAGCTTAGTTACAGTTGCTAAAGATTTTATATCAACAATAAGTATAAAGAGCTAACAGTAGAATAACTTTAGAAATATGGAAACTCACTGCAGCAGTAGTTGATTTATTTAGTCGATTAACCAGATACTTTGAAATGTGAAAAATCGTACTCCTGTTGAAATATTGTTTTAAAGTACGCCTGGATTAGTTACTTATTTGTGAGCAATAAAAATACTACTAATTCCATATAGTGTTATAAATGTTATAAAAAAAACCAGCATTTTAGCTGGCTTTTTTCGAAGCGTTTTATTTTAGAATTGCTTTAGGTAACGAGCAACACTTGCTTGTTCACGTTGCTTTAGACTTACGCAGTTGCGAACGCTCTCATCTAACTTGGCAAGTGTTCGCTTAAATTCTGGGTTTGCCTTTAATTTAGGTGCAAAAAACTTATCGGTCGTTTCCAGTGAGCTTAACTCACAACCAGACCCCGTATAATAAGGTATATTTGCAACCGCAAATGGAGGCAGCTTTTCTTTTATCGTTGAGTAATTAGCATAAACCCAATTTCTAAAGCGTAATCGACGCGCTTCAGTATAAGATTGTCCAGACAAAACATATCTCAAATCTGGAGCATTGATCTTATCTGTCAATGAGTAAGCGAGCATATCATCTTGGAGCTTTTCTGTAGGAGCATAACCTAAAGCATTCATTAAACGAGTACGTTTTTGTGGATCTTTAGTCTTCTCAAACTCACTCTTAACAAGGTTTAGCAACTGCTCATCACCGTAATATACTGCGACAGTAAGATAAGTACCGATAAGATAAGGATCAACTTGATTGTTTCCTGCAATATAGGCCTTAGCTTGCTTAGTCGCTGTTGCAATAATATCTTGGTCTTTAGCTTCAAATGCCAATAAGTTGATCAGAGTAGGACGAAGTTTGCTAATTGCAGTTTTTTCATTGGCTTTTGCTTGTACGCCATATTTCTCAATCGCACTACTGGCTCGCTTAGAGATAAAGTTTGCCCACTGTGCTTTGTTGCTTTCATCAATAAATGTACGCTTTTGGGACTGAAGGTAGCCTAAAGCAGTTGAAACTATTTCTGGATGTTGATCGTCAATGAACTCACCGAGGATATTAAGTAGTTCGCCACCAGAAACAAAACCAGCATCAAGTAATGCATCAGCAGATGAGATTAATGCTTTACGCTCTCTTGGGGTTAACTGTGTTTTAGCATTGGCGAGTAGAGATTGCATCTGTGCCTCTTCCAATAGCCAGCGATAGTAACCCATGGCATCAGAATCTGGGTAAATCCAATCAGGTGCAAAGGCAAGCGCTACAGTCTGGCTTTCTTTCGTTAGCAAAACCGTTTTATGTTCAACCTTGTCACCTTTACCATACTTGATAGAAACCGGCACTGTCCATGTTTGATCTTTTGCTTCAGTTCCAGCAGTTACAAATCGGCTTTGTGTTAATGTTAGCTTATTGTCTTTAACGCCTACTTTAATTAAAGGATAAGAAGATTGCTCAATGAATGTACCTAATACCGCACCGACATCCTTACCTGAAGACTTAGAAAGTGCATTCCATAAATCGTCCGCCTCAGTATTCTTAAAAGCATGATCTTTAATGTACTGACGTATACCAGCCTTAAACTCTTTTTCGCCGATATAGTTTTCAACCATATCAAGCACGGCTTCACCTTTGCTATAAGCTAAGCCTAAACCGTCCATGATGTCCGCTTCAGTTTTAATAGGCTTACGAATAGGCTTTGTTGAAACCCTTGCATCCATCGCCATCACATAGTTTTTCGAAAGAGAAAGGTCAGATTCAAACTCTGGGTGAATTTGATGGGTAATTTTTGCTGCCATCCAGCTGGCGAATGCTTCGTTTAACCAAAGATCATTCCACCACTGCATGGTAACTAAGTTGCCATACCATTGGTGTGCTAGCTCATGAGCAATTATCGATACTGCGCGTTCTTTACTGTTTTGACTGGCATTTTTTTCATCGACTAACAGAATATCTTCTCTGTAGGTAACTAAGCCGGCATTTTCCATCGCACCGAACGGAAACTCAGGCACTGCGACGGTATCTAGTTTTTCATAAGGGTAATCAACACCAAAGTAGTCCTCTAGCGCCGACAACACTTCAGGCATCTTCTTAGCGGCGTATTGCGCTAACTCAATTTTACCCTTAGTCGTAATCACTCTACCAGGGACCTTCATGCCTTTAACTTCTATCTCTTCAAATTGTCCAATTGCAAACGCTATGAGGTAAGACGACAAAGGTTTAGTTTGTTTAAATACATGAGTGGTTAAACCATTCTTTTCTTCAACGGATAGCTCTGGGGTATTGCTATAAACTTTTTCAGTGCTCGGCGCTGTAATGGTCACTTGATAAGGAATTTTATAGCCTGGTTCATCAAAACTTGGAAACGCACGGCGCGCATCACTCATTTCAAACTGAGTAAATAGATATGGCTGACCACCATCAATTGTCTTATAAAGACCAACAGACTGCCTATTATAGGGTGCGGTAAAATCCATAGAAAGCTGGTATTTACCAGGTTCAATGACATGCTTACAATCAAATAACACTATGCCAGTGTCTTGCATAGTTGCTGCCATTTGGCAGTCTTTGCTACCCGCTAACAAGATATTGCTGGCAGTATATTCTAAGCCGTTTAACTGCAGTTGCTGTGTGGGCTCTTTAACAATAAGTTCTATTGAGGTGCTACCTGAGAAATTATCTTTTTGTGGGTCTAGATTAAGCTTCACCGACTGCGTGATAGGCTCGGCAACTTTACTTAATACGTATTCGTTAGAATGAGTATTAAAGCTAGTTACACAAGAAAGTGTGACCAAAGAGGCCGTGACGACTCTATACATGTAAATTCCTATTTTCTTGTTTTGCGCTAAATCGAGCTTCCATGCGTTTGTCTGCATCGATTTTTGCCAAAGAGAGTAGCGATACTCGCGTAAAAATGTTTAACACTTTTACCCGCGGGGACGCTTTACCCAAGTAAGATAACAAATATTTAACAGCAACGTGAGCAACAACATGCGGTGAGTTAAAGCATGTTGTAACAATTCATGACTAGCACTAAGGGAGTAGTATAAAGTTATTCAATAAAGGTTAAATGAGGTGCGATTAATGCCAAAAGGCAATAATACCTGTCAAAAAGGGCATGGACTAAAACCAAGCACTTTTACGCCTGTAATCGGATGGTCGAACTCTAGACGGGTAGCATGTAACATTAATCGCGGTGCTAGCTGGTGCGAATAAGAGGAACCATATAGATCACAGCCTATAATGGGGTGACCAATATATTGGCTGTGGATCCTAAGTTGATGGGTTCTTCCTGTTTTGGGGGTTAACTCTACTCGGGTAACCGTAACCGCTTTGTTTGAGCTGTCTGCTTGAAAGCCCTCTATAGCCAGAACATTGTAAACAGAGCGAGCGGCCTTACCTTCTTGCTCACATAACTTCATCAATGGAAAATTAGGTTTATCTTTGGCAATAGCGGCACTTATAATTCCTGTAGTTTCACGTAACTCCCCAAGTAGTAAAGCCGTATAGCGCTTAAGCACGCTGCGCTCACTAAATTGCCGACACAGTAGCGCATTAATCTGTTTATTCAGCGCGATGACCATTATGCCTGATGTACCAAAGTCCAATCGGTGTACTAAAGAGCAACCCGGAAAATCTTTTACTAAACGGTAATGAACTGAATCAAGGTTTGCTGGGTTTTTGCCTGATAAGGATAATAAACCAGAAGGTTTGTTGATCAGTAGTAAGTGTTCATCTTGATAAAGAATGGTTATCTCTTCAAAACAAGGAGGTGCTATAAAATCATCAACCACTGTCGGCATTTTTGAAACCACATCTAACAACTGAGTTTGCAGCAATCATACAGCATGCTTTGCGATTCAACGACAGAAGTAATAGTTTAACTGGTAAGTCGTCATTGCTATGACCCATATTGCCCCTAACAGCGTTAGTATTAACGCAATAGGACGACCAGTCACAATTTCGCATAAAAAGTCAGTATTAAAAATGTAATCCCGAGATTTTTCTAACAAAAATGCATAAGCAAGCAAATATGTGTATAAAACGACTTAGAATATTCATTGGCAAGTATGGAGAAAACACATCAGATGATAAATGAATTGGTCGAATGCGCTTCCCTGCGCCTTCTATGGGGTAATTTATTTCCAGTACTTTAGAAGTCTATTCTAAAACCAATACTTGCAATGGTATCGTCAAAATCTGAATATTGCTTAACATCAGCAAATAAACGATCATGCTCCCTAGAATATTTTGAGCTACTTAATAATGATGCTACAACGGTATGTGGTTCAAGAGATGTTAGATAAAAAGCTCGCTACACTGACGCCTAGGGAAATGGAAGTCATGGAAAAAGTACTACAAGGCAAGCTAAATAAAGTGATTGCGGCGGAACTCAATGTGGCGCAAAGAACCCTGGAGTTGCATCGTCAGAAAGTGATGCAAAAAATGCAAGTTAACAATGTAGCCGAACTTGCATTTTTAATGGGGAAAAGTGCTGAACTGTAGTCTATCAATCTAGAGTCATTAAGCGATGCGACTACCTGGGATCCGAGTTGTATTTGCCCAAGTAGCACAGAACTCCCATCCTCTTTCTCTACACACTAAACCAGCACTGTAACGACTTTTAGCGATAATGAATTGCCCTTCTTTAGCATCAACAAGGTGGTGATTAAAAAGGGTGAAAGCACTTGAGTAAAGCATACTCAACACTACGACAAATAATAAAATAGCAAGGTTGAATGATGCATGGATCTTGGCGATCGGTTTGCCCCCTGTTGTGCTACATTTCGCCATAGTCGCCGCCCAATTTGCTGTTCTAAGTTAAAGCATATCGTAAAACACAATAAATTCAATGTTTTGATATTAGCTAAAGTGATTTAAGCTGGACGTAGCAACTACTTATCTGCCGCTAATGAGCGCATATGTGCATCTTTAAATCGGTTGTGAAGTTCATTCAGTATTGCACCATCACGCCGATTACGGCTCCTTCCGTGCAAAGAGGACTCCACAAACAGCTCAAACCAAGCTTCTAATACCCGGCTATTTGCCGGCTCTCCTGCGGCACTTAATGCAAGGGCGGCCACCTCTGCAGTGCCAAGTTGAAACTCTCTAGCGCCTTTTCTTAACGCATAACTCGCCGTCGACTCTGGTGTAAAAGACAGTAAAGGTAACTGATGTAGGTAGCTGCTCTTGCGAAACATCTTTATTGCTTCTCGCCAGCTGCCATCCAGTACAATAAGTAATGGTATTTTGTCACTCAACAAGTCCGTTTTATCAATCTGGCTAACTACCCGTTGGTTCTCAACCGCATACTCTTCCGGAAAGATCACAAATGCTTGATATTTAGGATCGTTAATTATCGACAACATTTTTCTATTGGGTTCGTTTCTCGACCAAATGAACGCATGGGTATCCGGTATGATATCGGCAATTAGACGGCCACTATTACTGGGCTTTAGCACTTCATCGTCATACATGATTAGCATAAATGCCAATTCACTATTAACTTGCATGCGGTTGCAACAAGTACAAAATTGTTCTGCTAGTAGACAAGATTGACAGCGCACAACGTTTTTTCCTCTAGCGGTGAACGGCTTAGAAGAGATGGCTTTACGGTATTCATATAAACGATGAATGGCATGTTTTGCTAGAGTCATGTATTAGATATTTATCCGGTTTCAGTAGAGACTGATAAAGAAAAAGCCTACTCACAGGTAGGCTTTTATCAGTATTAATGCATCTTGCTTACAGTATACGTCTTAATAGAAAGTCTGCTTTTAGACGTTTAATACGCTTCATTATTTTTCGAACCGGTGCAGGATAGTTATGCAAAGTTTCGATTTGAGAATAATGGTACAGCCTTTCTGTATGTTCAAGTATATGCGCTTGCTCCTCTTCGAACTGACGCTTCCAGCTTTCATTATCATCTTGGATTAACAATCCATTTTCGAGATCTAATGCCCAAGCTCTAGGGTTAAGATTACTGCCGGTTATGAGGTGGCGTTTACCATCAGCACTCACCCCTTTTAAATGGTAACTGTTACGACCATCTTTCCAGAGATGAATATTGAGTTGACCATTTTCAATTGCCCATTGCTGACGTTTAGCAAATTTTCGGAGCGATTGCTCGTACATATAAGGCAATGCACCAATGGTTGAGAACTCCTCTTCAGGCGGTATATAAAAATCGTTAGAGGTCTTATCGCCGACCACGATATCAATACGTTTGCCATTGCGTAAATGCTTAGCAAGAGCCCTAACTAATATGTAGGGAGGATTAAAGTAAGGTGTGCAGATAAATAGTGCATCTTCTGACTCCTCTACCATCGCAACCACAACTTTATTTAAAAGGTTTTTCTTTCGACCCAAGCCAACAAGTGGCGTAACACGGTTGCCTATCTTAGTCGACGCAAACTTATACTCTGCTTTGGACAGACGATGCTTTAAACTACTGACTTCAACTTTAGTCGGTAACCGTTCTGCATCTTTGGGTTGAGTTAATGAACTGACAGCGACATCGTTGACTAAGTACGTCAAGATCATCTCGCGCATACTACGAGCAAGTTCAGCAGACTCAATCACATGATAACGGTCAAAACGATACTTATCATTTTGATGAAGGTAGATATTGTTGAGACTTGCGCCACTAAAAATAACAGCATCATCGACAATGAAGCCTTTTAAGTGAAGCACACCCATAAACTCGCGAGATTTCACTGGAACGCCGAGTATATCTATCTGATGCTCAGCCGCTTCGTTGACTTTGCGATACATGAAGTAGTTACCGCTGTCGCCTTTGTGCCCAATTAACCCACGTCTAGCTCTGTGAAAGTCTACTAACACTTTAATATCAAGCTTAGGGTTACGCTGCTTGGCAGCCATTAAAGCACTGAGTACTTCCCTACCCGCTTCATCATCTTCAAGATAAAGTGCTGCGATGTAAACCGAATGGGTAGCGCTTTCAATACGCTTTAACAGTTCTGCTCTTAACGCTTTAGGCGTCAACAACCACTGTAGGGATTCAGATTGTAACGGTATACCACCTAGCTGACTCAGCAAGGCTCTCTCCTTAATAATGCTTACCATCTTTATAATAAGTGCTAGGCGTTAATTCTCTAAACATAACGACGGTATGTTTAAGCTCCGGATAAGCACAAGTAACAGCTTCACGAATAGCCCTTTCAGCACGATGGCGTGTTTCGGGATCTTTAGCGAACCATAACACTTCGATTTGAGCTATATCGTTTACGCTTTTACCGCGTCTATAGCTTTGACTATTAATCCAATCGATAATGAATGATTCAGCCTTCACCTGGCAAATTTCAGCTAGAACGTCAATGAGTGTATCGCTTAAGTTGGCAACTACACTTTGGGACATTCCATAAACTCTAATATGCGGCATCAAGAATCCTCTTAGATAAGGGCATAGAAATTACCGATTTAACACGCTTTCGGCAAGTATTTTCTACTGAATAACGCTGTAGTACGCATAAAACAGCATCTAGATTGCTGTTTAGGTAATTTTTTAGCCAAAACTAATACTTAATGGTAGTGAACATTAGTCTGCTAATTGTGCAATTAACTGAGTGATCACAACATCTATAATGTTCTTTTGGTACAATTTAAACCTACTTAATACCACCGAGATCATGATGAATTTAAAATCTTTATTGACTCTTTTAGCCGTTTTGTTAGGTGCTTGGGCTATATTTCACTTTAAAGCAAAGTTAGGGTTACTCATGTTGCCGCTTTTCTTTGGTTTAGTGTTATTTGTAACGCTAAAGCTTTATCGTTTGATGGAAAAAGATGACTCAGATAAGCCTGATTAATGCTGTTCGTTTTTCAGCTAAGGAAACCCTATTGAACCTCGGAAATATATTTACGTCGGCCGTAATGCTTACGTTATCAAGTAACGTTATAGCCAGTGATATCAAGCTCAAATTGCCAGACACCAGCGCGCTTACGGCAATTAGCTACAGTAATCATCAAAACAGCGTCAGGCAGCAGCAGAATTCTGACAAACTGTTTATTCCTGCTAGCACCATGAAGCTTCTAACCGCAGTTACAGCGACTGCAGCGCTAGGTAGTGAATTCAGGTATCAAACAAAAGTGTTTGCCAAGACGGCGATAAAGAATGGCAGGATAGACGGCGACGTTTACATTGTATTCTCAGGCGACCCAACACTCACATCCCTAGATATTGAGAGTTTGTTTGCTCAGTTGCAACAACAGGGGCTAGCGCTTATTACCGGTAATATCTACCTTGTTGGCGACCAGTACGAGCTACAACATGCACCAGGAAGAGTTTGGGATGATTTAGGGATCTGTTACTCCGCACCAGTTTCAAGTTACGTCATTAACGAAAACTGCTTTAAAGCACAATTTATACCCAAGCTTGCTGATGATGCTGGGGAGGTTAAGATCGTTGGTAGCGAACCGGTAATAATAGAAAGCAGAGCTGTATTTGATAAAAACTTGCAACAGCCTATTTGCAATTTGACCTTGGCTCGCCTTGAAAATAACCATTTCAGATTAGATGGCTGTTACCCGGGGAGTAAACCTCTAAAGCTAAACATTGCCATTACTGATCCCGCTCGCTTCGCTCAAGATAAACTGACTCAATCCGTTAACCGCAGTAATATTAAACTTGGCGGTCAAGTTCTACTCAGCAATCAGTTCCCTTCTCAATCACTAGCAATTGCCCAGCATCAATCTGAGCCGTTAACAGAGCTGATTGCGACTATGTTATTAAAGTCAGATAACTTAATCGCAGACAGCCTTCTAAAGCGTTTAGGGCAACAAATTTATGGTGCACCAGGGACATTTTCTAATGGTAGCGCTGCGATGAAGCTTATTCTCAGCCAACAAGGGGTGGACTTAACAAGCGCTCATATAGTCGATGGTTCAGGTTTGTCCCGCTATAACTTGCTAAGTGCAAATCAGCTTGCTGAAGTATTAGCATTAATTAAAGATAAACCTGCCTACGCAAACATTTTAACCTCACTGCCTGTTGCGGGAGAAAGCGGTACACTTAGATACCGAAGAGGCTACACATCCCCCACTCTCAAAGGAAAGGTTATAGCAAAGACAGGGTCGATGTTAGGCGTATCAAATATGGCTGGGTTCATTAAGCAAGCCGGTCAACTTACTGCGACTTTTGTTGTGTTACAAAATGGTGTAAGCCCTGACAAGGAGCAAACTGCCACAGCTAGCTTTGATGTTTCCGTGCTACGACAGCTTATCGAGCAGTAATTTTTTGACAATCGTTCCCTTCTGATTTAATCGTTACTCGTTTAACCGATACAAAAAAGCCAGCGTTCAAATAAATTAAATGCTGGCTTTTTAACTTAATTCGTTAAACTCGATTTAAAATAGAGACTCGTCAATGTCCATGATAGAGGCATCACCCGCAGCGACTTGTGATAGATGGTAATCCGCTTTCGCTAACAATTTATCAAAATAGAAGCGACTTAGGTGTTTCTTTTGCTGCTTAAAATTATCGTCTTCATGATCATGCGCCGCATTTGTCATCGCCAGCCAAAAATAACCGTATAGGCTATAGCCGAACGCATCGAGGAAATCCACTGCGCAGGCATTGATTAACGCTGGCTGTGTCAGTTTTACTTCATTGACGCCATTGGCTACATTGATTAGTTTTTCAAACAACTGCAATACTGCTGCTTTATCATCTGCAGACACGTTATCGAACTGGGTAATATTGGTCGTTTGCTCTGCTAAAAATTCAGTGAGTGCGCTGAGATTGTCGCCAGTTACCTTACGACCTAAGAAATCAATTGCTTGTATGCCATTGGTTCCTTCGTAGATCTGAGCGATACGAGTGTCACGGACTAGTTGCTCAATACCTGTTTCACGAATATAACCATGGCCACCAAAGACTTGCTGCGCCATAATCGCTGCATCTAAGCCTCGATCGCTTAAAAATGCTTTTGAAACGGGGGTCAGTAAACCTACATAACGACTGGCTTTTGCCTTCTGCTCAGCATTATCCGAATATTTAGCTAAATCTAATTGTTGACCGGTATAAACAGAGAGTGCTCGTCCAGCTTCAGTTAACGTTCTTACCGTTAACAACATACGTCTGACATCACCATGGACTAGGATAGGATCACTGGTCGCGTCCGTTGGCGAGCCTCCTGCCGCAACACCCTGCACTCGCTCTTTGGCGTAATCAGCGGCCATTTGATAAGCCGCTTGAGAAGTGCCTAAGCCCTGGATCCCAATGGCTAGTCGTTCATAATTCATCATAGTGAACATGCAAACCAAGCCGCGGTTCGGCTTACCAATGAGATAACCTTCTGCGTCATCAAAGTTCATTACACAGGTTGCAGAACCTTTAAGGCCCATCTTGTGTTCAATAGAGCCCACAGTAACGCCATTATTTTCGCCTAGACTATTGTCATCATTGACTTTTATCTTAGGCACCAAAAACAGCGAGATACCATTGGTATTTGGCAGTTTTGCCAACACTAGGTGGATAACATTTTCTGTTAAATCATGATCGCCACCGGTAATAAAGATTTTACTACCCGTGATATTGTAACTACCGCTTTCGTTTGGCACCGCTTTAGTGCGAATATTGCGCAGATCTGAACCTGCTTGAGGCTCTGTCATATCCATCGCTCCAGCCCATTCTCCGCTATACATCATCGGCAAATACTGCTGTTTAATCGCTTCAGTGCCATGCGCGTGAATAGCCAAGGCTGCACCTGCAGTTAACGAGCCATAAAGCGTAAAAGCATTACAGGCACTGTAGGCCATTTCATCGACTAACACGCCGAGCATTTTTGGCATTCCCATGCCACCAAGTTCAGGGTCACCACACAAACCGACCCATCCGCCTTCAGCATACTGGTCATATACCGCTTTATAGCCATCAGGTGTGATCACCTTATCAGCTTGATGACGAACACCTTGCTCATCACCGCTGCGGTTTATAGGATGGATTAGTTCTCTACTGATTTTATCTGCTTCATCTAAAATCGCTGCGGCGGTATCTATATCTACGGACTCTGCCATCGCAGGTAGTTCAGACCAAGTTTTAGGTGCATCAAATACATTTTCAAGTAGAAAGCGCATTTCTGCTAATGGGGCATTGTAGGGATTCATATTGCACTCTTAAACGATAGATTAAAACAGTTGTTTCAAATCTAACAGATAACGCAAAAAAAGAAAGCTTTTAACGATAAAAAAATGAGTTATTTGGTTTAATATTGGCCAATTAATGGCGACTTTACTCCAGGGCAAATTAAGAATAAAAACCCCTTTATTACACTTCAAATCCAAAAACATTGTGATTAGATGACACTGCAACAAGTACGAGCAGCGTAAAAGTCTCCAAGTGGTTCTATCTATCATAACGACAGTAACTGGAAGATCCCCTAGTTGTTAGTCTCTAGCAATACCATTACCCTGCAGCCATAACCAAATACATAGCATTGAACTTACCGGTCAATCTTTCATCTATGCATTTATTACCAAATCGCTAAAGTCATCCAGTTACGCTTTTAGGTAAACAAGTCGAAATCACAAAACAAACTTTTCAATCGCTTGTACACGGCGCATTAGCAGAGGTTTGGCAATCCAAATGGAACACAATGAAACTAATACCCACTTATATCGCTATTACAGCACTACTGAGCTCTATGTCAGTTTATGCGGCTGAGACCCAAACAGAAAAACACCTAGACGACCCGACACGGATAATGACAAAAATGGGTGCCGGCTATGATGGCGAGCTGACTATTAACGGTTCCATTGGGTTAGATGAAACCAGGATGCTGCGGGGACAGATCAATGCTGACGCGAGTGAATGGCAGTTGGGCGGTTCATGGTTATTTGAAAAAGGGATATTAAATGCTTATCTCAATGGCCATGAAGAACGCACGACGTATAATCTTGGTACTTATGTATCATTGTCATTAATGGGCGTAGATACGGGCAAATGGATGGTATTTCCAATGGCTGGTGTTAGCTTTGTTGACGGTAAGAAAGACAACGATAACAGTACCGGCGCCTATTTAGGTGCTTTTGCCATTCGCCCTATTGACGCTCAGTGGTCGGTAGTTACTTATGCGGGTGGCTCAATTGGCTCAAATGACTATTCAAGTTATTGGCTAGGTGCAGGAGCAAGTTATAAATTTACCCCTAAACACAGTATCAGACTCATGGGGTCATATTCAGAAGATAACTACCGCACTGATAACAAGCTCAGTATTTCCTATAGCTACGAGCTATAACGGTAAGCCAGCGCTATAAACCAGAGCTAGCACATCCCTAGCCGCTAATGATGATTAGGTTTACTTAGCATATAAGTAAGCCTAATCCACCTGCACAATATACCCACTATTTGTCTGCTTTATTTCAGTTCGTATATCGCTAATATTGTTTGATGGATGGTAATAGTCTCTGGAATGGTCGTTACAATCTGCATTTTGTTTGTACTGCCAGCCCTGTATATACCCGTGCTACCTGAAGATGCAGGATTCAGTGGGAGTTTAATGGGCTTTAATCAAGGCATTGATTGCCATTAATGGTCGCTCCCTTAGTAAAATCAATAACACCGAGTAAAGCCCATTAAAACCCATCGCAGAAGGCCTTGTGCCAGCCCACTTCGTTGTTGCACTCACTTAAAAGGGAATAACCATTTCTACATTAATGCGCCTAGAATTGAACTAGCACAATGCCTCTGAAACGAGCATCTTCAAGTAGAACGGGTATAAGTACCCTCTATTGCTTAAAGAAAAACCATCAAAACTACTGCTGAAGGAATTTTGAGTTGTGATCCCATAAACAGACTTGACCAGTCTAGACTGCCCTTTCGCCAAGGCATCGGCTTTTTTTCTTGCTTTTACACTCACTTCAGCAAGTAAGTTAGCCTTAAACTCGGTTTCTTTGGTTGATTTAAAATCCGATTGAATATCCTCGAGGCCATCAATCATTAACAGCTCTACCATCAGCTCAGGTTAAAAGCTAAGATCCACTAACTCTAACGTTAACGCCTGTGTAACGGTGTAGCCCAAGATCTCTAATTTATAAGCACCCTCTCTATGCGCTCGTTTTGCTGATTTATAGACCTGCGATGACGATAATTGAGACTGCGGTATTTTATATTTTTTCAGTAATGCTAAAACTTGAGCCGTTGAGCGGCTCAACGCTTCCATTGCTAATATCGATTCTTGATTAAAAGCCATGAAACTAAAATGGATTGTGCCGATATCAGGCTTTATTTCTTTTTCAATTTTTTCATTTACGATGACAAACGGAAAGTCAGGTAGCGGCGAAGCTTTAGCAAATAATGGCAGTAAACTTATCAATACGATCAGTATGATTTTCATCTTAACGTCCTTTTTTGTTATTTTTAAAAACTCTAACGTTGCGGTAGATATTCTGTCTAGTTAGCCATACAAAATAGCCATTTCCCAGGGTAAACACTGCTGATTTGCTAGTCTGAGCGATGACGGATCCAACGTTTTAGATTGGCACTAATGGGGTATAACGTTTGCTTAACAATCGTTCTGGGCAGTCTCACCGTGGTGCCATAATGGGCTGGCCAGTGCTTTTTAGGCAGATGATAAGTACCAAAGATTCGATCGCATAACACAGTATGCGCCGAGTAATTAGTATCTATGGCAGGCTTTTCCGAACTGTGGTGCCAGTGGTGAAACTGCGGCGTCACAAAAACGTACTTCAAAGGGCCAAAAGGCAGTGAGGTATTACAGTGGATCATGACTGCTTGTAATGCGGCAAAGGTGACATAAATATTAAGTGCTGTCGGATCTGCGCCAAGTAGATAAAGCGGCACCATCACCATCGCCCGCTCCGAGAATACTTGCACAAAATGGCCTCTGGAACCCGCTAACCAATCTAAGTTTTCAATTGAATGATGTACAGCATGGATTGGCCATAATAGTTTGATCTCATGGTAAAGCCTATGCTCCCAGTACAATACAAAATCGGCACACAAAATAATGATGGCGACTTGTAAAGCAATCGGCGCCGTCTGAATTGTTTGCTGCAACTGTGGACTGACTGCCCAGCTAAAGTGCTCGGCATGATTATTGGCAAAGATTAAAATGGCAGAAATTGCCAAATGGTTAAAACTAAAATAGAACAGATCGACATTCCACTCCGGTCGTAAAATAAGTTGTTCGCGGTACTTAGGTAATAGCTTTTCCAATAGCATAAATACTGCAGCCGAGCCTAGAAAGGCTAAAATAAGCCAGTCTACTCCCAGCGACAATGCTTTTGGTTCTACAGCGCCAACGGGTACCTTATAACCTCCCAAAGCGAAAGCGACTAAAGTACACACACTACCGGCAACACCCAAATAACGGCTTCTGGCTCGATGAGAGATAAAACTAACAGTTCCTAAAAACAGCGCAAAATACATACTGTATTTTAATATTGTCTGTAACTGACCAGCATCATACACTTGTCGTAGCTCAGTCGTTGTTAGATAGGAGGGGTATAAATAAGCGAGTACCGCAAGTAGGTTTAATATTCCAAGAACCAAAGATAAATAACCACTTATACGACCTTCACCTAAACGAAATTCTTTACTTGGGTCTTTATTGACTTTTCTTGCTTCATATTGATATTGAGTTGTCATCGTTTATCGTCACTCTCCTTTGAGAGTGTGCATTCCTTGCTATAAGTAAACTGGGGGAAACTTAAACGACTTGAAGAAAAATAACAAGCAACATGAATTATACGCTGACTATAGTCGCTGACCTGCTTGGGCCTTATCAGGTTTAAAACATCACTGATTCCCGACAAGACCCAACTTTAATTACGCTTGACGAGAGTTAAGGGTTATATCGCCGTGGAGCGATAATATTGTTTGGATCTAAAGCATTTTTAATTTTATCCACGATAGTCCAATGCGGCTCCTCGACTGACAGTAAACGGCGCTGTTGCTCTACATTCAACCGGTATGGCACGAAGCCTAACTTGCATCCGCTAGTGAATAATTCATCTAAGCATAACTTCGCCGCGCGTATAGCAGCCGGATCCGCTCGATTAAACAGCAGCGGAACCGTACTGTCGATACAGTCATGCTTTAACGCTGTCAGGGTGATTAACGGCTCAATGTCGAATTTAAGGCAAATCATTCGCACCATATCAATAAACTCGCGGATTTTACCTTCTGTTGCTGGGATCAACGGTGCATACCAAAGCAGTCCGCAATTATCTTTGGCCGGGTTTAGCCCATGTAATGGTGTAGGTTTATCTGGGTTACGCCAATATGCTAATGGCAAAGCAACTTCATTTGGAATGCCGCGCATTATCTGAGTCGTTTTCTTCAGTGTTGCCAGTTGTCGTCTTGGCCCTGCGAACAGGTTATCAGGCAGTAGAGAAATAAAATGACTCGCTAAGGCGATCTCTCGGGCGGAGACAAATAGTGAACGTTTAACTGCTGTATTGCCCTTAAGTTTGTGCTTAATCTCTTTTTTAACCGCTTTAACCACCCTTGCGCTTCCATACAAACTGCCAATACAGGTCCATTGGCTCACTTTGTATTCTTGCATTAAGCGATCGACATCGGTTTGCCTAGCCAGTGATAGTCCATCAGCGTTGGTAACCATCATTGATAACATTCTGCGGCTATCCAGTATGTTGATAGAGCCAACAACAGCGGCAAAGTCTCTTAGTAGCTGTTGCACGAGCGGAAACACCCGCTCTAGATCTGACTCTTCAGCGCAAAATAGATAAAATGACTCAACCACCTCAGGTTCATGTGCCAGCCTAATGCTCATCGACGTAACAATACCAAGATTACTTTGGGTAAATATGCCATCCAAGTAAGGACCTAGGCCCCATTTATAAGCCATATCAACGGTGTTTTGTTCTGTAAGATCTAACGAGGCGATAGCCGAACGATAGTAAGAGCCGTCAGCTAGCACCGCTTGTATACTTGTCACAGCAGCAAAATGGTCCGCGTGTGGAGTGATGCCGTAGCCTCGCTCAAGCGCATTGCCAACAATACTACAACTTGGACCAGCGCCAGTAACTGGCACCATGAATGCACCATTGCAATTATCTAAATAGTCTCTAAGGTTTTGTTGAGTAACGCCGGGTTGTAACCGAACTATTCCCAGTTGCTCATCAAGTTCTATTCGCTTTAGCTCAGATAAATCTAAGATAAAATGCGCCCTGCTATCATCGGTAGCCATTGCGGATCCGTATCCCCAATTTTGGCCGCTGCTAATAACTTGCAGTGGAGTACCGTATTTATTGGCGACTTTTACTATGTGACCAATATTGGCCACTTCAACAGCTTGGTCATGATCTGCACTAATTTGCCGTACAATAAAGGCACCGCCAATACAGCGTGATATCGCCATGGTATTTGCGCCATATCGATTCAACGCTTTTTGCGCATCCAAGCAAGTAACTTGTCCTTTCGTCAGTTGCTGTAGCTGCTTTGTGATCAATGAGAACAGATCTGCGGTCCCTGTAGCGGCTTTATTATTACTATACATAGTCGCCACCCTCTTCAACTTCCAGCTTAGAAATCTGACTGACCTTTTCAACGGCTGAACTTTGTAACAATTGAATTAGATTGATGTCCTTAATGTTTGTTTGGTCAATAGCACTCTTGTCGTAGAGATGATCAATAAGCCATTGTTCAAAATTAATCTCTCCGGTAATCGCGACACCGTCAGAATCACCAAGCGTTCGACAAAGGTTGTGTATTTTTGAGCGCAAGGATTTACCTTTCGTCTGCTTTAAGCTGTAATCACTATGTTTCATAAACGAATTAACAAGAATACCGTCGTCTTGAATGGCTTCATTGATCACTGCTTCAAAAGCTCGATAACGTGACCGTACAGTGTCATTAATTGAACTACCATCTAATCCTGGATACATATTTGATCCGATATGATAGAGAGTTTGCGCAACAACAGGATTAAGCGTACGGGTAATAAATGGCAGCGGCCTACCTATGTTCTGGCTATTATTCCAATAACATAAAACACCACGAATAATTTGACGTGCATAAAGCCACGAATAAAGTTCAGCTCTATTTTCGATTTCTGCGGAGATCATACAAGCCTTGAACACGTATACTTGCTCTGCAGAGGCTGTGTAGATATAGCGACCTGACGCGTAAGCACATAAACCTCCCTTATTAAAGATTAGCCACAGATGATCGGAGTCCATCGAAGACTTATGTACGTTTGCGTTACAAAATGTGCTTAGCTGGAGTTGCTCTCTATGGGTTTGACCCTTAGCGTAAATATTAAGGAGTAGCTGTTGTATATCTTTGACAACACGCTGATTTATCTGTTTATCTCGTGTTAACGGATTAGAAATTTCTTCCACATCATACTGCCCAACTCTTGATACACCTTCTTGATAGTAACCTAGATTATTTGTATTCCTTTTCATGCGAGTACGTCCTTTAATTTAATCAATATGAAGTCAACGCAGGCATCAAAGCGCTATAAATAGCAACTCAGCAGCTCAAACGTTGACGCTTAATGAGCAGGGAAACTACGATATGACTCCCTGTCATTATTCATAATAATTAGTCAGTTACGTTTAATGATGATTTGCGACCAAGTTTAGAAGTGAAATAGCTTTATTTAATAAAGGAAATCGCGAGGCTATTTGTGAGGCGTAAGATAGAGCGGACCTTGTCCCTCACCGTTGACTGCAGATGGTCATCCAGATTTTCACAAAAAAGCCGCAAACTAATGTTTGCGGCTTTAATAGTTAAAACTCTTAACTAAGCTATCGAACTGATTACCACATAAGATCATCAGGAATAACGTAATCAGCGTAAGGATCATCCTCTTCTACTGTTTCAACGTTATCTTCCTGGGCCCACAAATAACCAACCCACGCCGGAACTAATAGATTGACTCGCTGTACAAGTTTGTGAGGCACCAAGTAACTGATATCTTCATGTCTTACTATCCCCAAGTGTCCTTTTAACAGCTCACTTTGCATTTTTTTATCGACATAAAGAGAATAAATTTTCTTCTCAAAAGTGTAGTTAAATTTAATATCAGCTTCTTTTGGCGGGGTAATAGCAAACTTTTTAAACTCAGTAACTAAGCCTCTAACAAGACCTTTTTCTGAGGCTTCATTAAATCGCTGCTCATTTAACTGCTTATCTTTATCGATTTGCGCTTGCTTCTTAGCCGCGATCTCTTTCTTAAGCGCTTCGCTACCGTCATCGACTTTTGCTTTCTTGTCTCGACGTTTTTGAGTTTTAGTGTCTCTTACTTTTTGCTTACTAACCAAACCAGCTTTAAGCAGCTGTTCCTGAAAAGGGTTTGCCATATCTAATATTCTCTAATTCAACTTTGTTTTTGTTTCGCTAATTGACCAATTTCTGCGATTGCGGCGCCTGCACCACCGAGAGACCAGCCGCCATCAACAGGTAATACGGCACCTGTTATATAGGACGCCATATCGGAGGCTAAAAACAACGCGGCATTCGCAATATCTTCGCAGCTACCATTGCGTCTCAGTGGTACACCTTTAGCAACATGTTCCTGTAACGCTTGTGTTGGTGCTAACCGATCAAATCCTTCTGTGCCTGCTATAGGGCCCGGTACAATCGAATTAATTCTAATACCTTTGTAACCCCATTCAATCGCCAGCGTTTTGGTTAACATGTCTACCCCCGCTTTGGCAGCACAAACATGTACCTGCATCGGCATTGGGACAAAAGCTTGAGGCGCAGAGATCTGGATAATCGCACCGCCTTTGCCTTTCAATAAAGGCAAGGCTTGCTTTAAAACTTGAAAGCTACCGAGTAGATCGATATCCATTACTGATTTAAAGCCATTTTCAGACAGCTTTTCAGCACTCGCTGGAAAGTTTCCTGCGGCTCCGCTAACGAGTACATCGACAGTACCAAACGCTGCGGCAATATATTCAAAGCCGAGTGATAAAGCGTCTAAATCTCGTACGTCAAAACAAGCGCCAATATGGTTGCCGTCAGGGTTTACGCTCGCCAGTTGTGCCACCGCAGCATCGACTTTATCTTTGCTTCTACTAGCAACAGCCACATTCGCGCCAGCTTTTGCAAAACTTAACGCAATACCAAGATTGATACCACTAGTGCCACCAACAACGACAATATTTTTTCCCTGATAATCAAACATAAAGTGCACTCCGGTTGCTACATCAATTTTAAATTAGTCATTAATTTCTAACTTATAGCAGTACACTCTGTTTTTAAAGCATTTAATCTAAACAGTTATACAATTGATTGATGTATATCTTGCAAAGCTTTTAGTGGGTCAGCAGCTTTCGTGATTGGACGGCCTATAACTAAATAGTCCGACCCCGCGGCCAGAGCTTGCGGCGGCGTCATCACTCGGTGCTGATCGCCCTTATCACTACCAACAGGTCTTATCCCTGGGGTGATCAATTTAAATTGTTGGCCGAATCTAGCTTTCAATAAATTAGCTTCTTGAGCAGAGCAAACCACACCATCTAACCCAGCTTGTTGAGTTAATGCTGCTAAACGCAGTACATGTTCTGATGCGGGTACGTTAATACCCAGTAATGTTAACTCATCATTGCTCATTGATGTTAAGACCGTGACAGCAATAAGTAATGGCGCCTTATCACCATATTGTTCTAACGCCCTTTTAGCCGCGTCCATCATCGCCAACCCGCCTGAAGCGTGAACGTTTGTCATCCAAACCCCCAGCTCTGCTGCAGCTGAAACGGCTTTCGCAACCGTGTTGGGGATATCGTGAAATTTCAAATCTAAAAACAGGTCAAAGCCGCGGCTATGAATATCGGTCACGATTTGAGGGCCAAACAAGGTAAACATCTCTTTGCCAATTTTAAGACGGCACATATCAGGGTCAAGCTTATCGATCAGCTGCAAAGCATCGTTTCTATTGTCGTAATCTAATGCTACCAAAATAGGTTTGTTCGTCATTTTTTCTCCAATCACTTTGCGTTTTTAATACTATTAATATGTTTTAGGGTGACAAAAGAGTAACTATTCTCCGTCTAGCCCTCGTACTCTTTTTATACTTCCCCAACTTTTACAAGAGGGGCAATGCCAATACAGTCTATGAGATGGGAAGCCACATTCGCTGCAGCGATATCCTGGGCGAAACTTAATTTGCTGCTCAACTAATTGCTCTAACATTGATAAACTTTTTTTAGCTTGGCCATCTTCAGCTTGCTTAACATGCATCTTCATCAGATGCTGAAAGCTCTTCATCGTTGGGTGTCTTATTAAGCCTTCTAAAATTAGTTTCTCTGCATCTTTCTCATTTCCTTGAGAAATCATGTGCTGGGCTAGCGTTACAGCGATACTTGCGCCGGCGCCCTTCTCTATCGCTTCTCGAAGTAATTCTTGGTAGCCAACGTTGTCATTAGTCAGTAAGTAAACTTGCTTAGCAATGGGAAGGCTATCAGGAAAAAGGTCGATATCAGTATTGAGCAGTTTCTCTATATACTGCTTACAAGACTTAAAGTCTTCAAGCTTCAAGTAAAGCTCGGCGAGTGTTAGTTGTGCCCGGCCACAACTCGGATCAATTTTGTTCGCCGATAATAACCGTTTTAATTTTATTGCGTCGTCAGTAGATTCTGCTGCAAGTTCACAATAAAAGTGGGCACTGTCGTGTTTTAGCACTTGCTGACGTTTACGTTTTAGCTTTTTGATAATATCAATCGCTTTTTGCCAGTCTTTGGTGACTTGATAAATGGCAATAAGCTGAGTTTCAGCCTCTTCGCTATGATCTTCCTGATTAACAAGGTTTATAAAAATCTCTTCTGCGCGATCGTAAAACCCGGCTGCAAGGTAATCTTTACCCAGTTCCATCATCGCGATATCTCTTTGCTCTGTGGTTAAGCTAGGTCTGGCGATAAGGTTCTGGTGGATTCGAATCGAGCGGTCAACTTCACCGCGCTTTCTAAAAAGGGAACCTAAAGAAAGGTGAGTATCTATGGTTTCATCATCTACATCCAACATAGATATAAACAGGTCAACCGCTTTGTCAGATTCGTTAGACAGTAGAAAATTCAAGCCAGTGAAATAGTCTCTACTGAGCTGTTTTCTTTGATTTGTCTGTTTCTGTCTGACACTTCTGCGCCCCATGTACCAGCCATATCCGGCGGCAATCGGTAGCAACAGAAATAAAATCTCTAACATATTACGCGTCTACTTCTTTTGTTGCACTTTCCGTCACGGAGTTGGCCTTGTCGTCCGTTAAAGTTTCATTAGCTGCAACTTGCTTCTTTAAACGCCTTATAGCCAGTTTAAGTCCGGCGATATGGTACATCGCGAACACCCAGCTCACTAAAAAGCCTGCTAAGAATACGCATGCAAGCACAACAGGCAATCTAAACTCACCCTGTGCAACAAAATAGCTAATATTAACAATTTGTTCGTTACGGGCACCGAAGATAAGCGCTAAGAAAAAAAATGCGGCGACTAAAACGGCAATTATGAATGACTTCACGTTAAGCTCCATACACGTGTTGGTAAGCTTTGATTATCTAAGAAAAAGAGTGAACTAGCTAGTGTTACCTAAGTTTTAGATATAAAAAAGCCTCCCGAGGGAGGCTTTTATTACAGTGTAAATTACGCGTTGACCGCGTCAACACGTTCGCGCAGTTCTTTGCCTGGCTTAAAGTGCGGAACGTACTTGCCTTCCAAGTCGACTGAAGTACCAGTCTTTGGGTTACGGCCAGTGCGCGGTGCACGATAATGAAGTGAGAAACTACCAAAGCCACGGATTTCGATACGATCTCCACCCTCTAATGTATCAGCCATTTGCTCCAACATTTCTTTAATAGCGCTTTCCACTTCCTTCGCAGACAGCTGCGACTGCCTAGTGGCAAGTTTTTCGATCAGTTCGGATTTTGTCATCCTATACCCTCTATTATCAAGCCAAACACAGTCACCTTTTAGGGGTGCATGCACCCCTGAACTTCAAGGCGATTATTTACGAGCTGCTTTGAACGCTTCAGCCATCGCACTGCTCATGACAGCGTCTTCCTGCTTGTTCAAGCTAGCCATTGCTTCTTTCTCTTCAGCTTCATCCTTAGCACGGATAGAAAGGCTGATGGTGCGGTTCTTACGATCTACACCCATGAACTTAGACTCGACTTTATCACCTACAGAGTAAACTGTTGATGCATCTTCGATGCGCTCACGAGAGATATCTGAAACGCGAAGGTAACCTTCAACAGTCTCAGCTAGTTCAATTGTAACACCTTTTGCGTCAACTGCAGTAACAACACCATTTACAACAACACCTTTCTTCTTATCAGCAAGGTATGCATTGAATGGATCGTCTTCAGTTTGCTTAACGCCTAAGCTGATACGCTCGCGCTCTGGGTCAACAGAAAGAACAACTGCGTTGATTTCGTCGCCTTTCTTGTATTCAGCAACTGCGTCTTCGCCAGTACCATTCCAAGAGATATCAGAAAGGTGAACTAGACCGTCGATGCCGCCGTCAAGACCGATGAAGATACCGAAGTCAGTAATTGACTTGATCTTACCAGAAACTTTGTCGCCCTTGTTGAAACGCTCTGCGAAGTCATCCCATGGGTTAGTCTTACATTGCTTAAGACCTAGAGAAATACGACGACGCTCTTCATCGATGTCTAGAACTAGAACTTCTACTTCATCACCTAGGTTAACAACCTTTGATGGGTGGATGTTCTTGTTAGTCCAATCCATTTCAGAAACGTGAACAAGACCTTCAACGCCTTCTTCGATTTCAACGAAACAACCGTAGTCAGTTAGGTTAGTAACGCGACCAGTCAAACGTGTGTTTTCTGGGTAGCGCTTGCTGATTTCTAACCATGGATCTTCGCCAAGTTGCTTAAGACCTAGTGATACACGTGTGCGCTCACGGTCGTACTTAAGAACTTTAACGTTGATTTCGTCACCAACATTAACGATTTCTGATGGGTGCTTAACACGCTTCCAAGCCATATCTGTGATATGTAGAAGACCGTCAACACCACCAAGATCAACGAATGCACCGTAGTCAGTAAGGTTCTTAACGATACCTTTAACTGATTGACCTTCTTGAAGGTTCTCAAGAAGAGCATCACGCTCTGCGCTGCTTTCAGATTCGATAACTGCACGACGAGAAACAACAACGTTGTTGCGCTTCTGGTCAAGCTTGATAACTTTGAATTCTAATTCTTTGTTTTCTAGGTGAGCGGTATCGCGAACTGGGCGAACGTCAACTAGAGAACCTGGTAGGAATGCACGGATACCGTTTAATTCAACAGTGAAACCGCCTTTAACCTTACCATTGATGATACCGATTACAGTTTCAGCATCTTCGTACGCTTTTTCTAGAACGATCCAAGCTTCGTGACGCTTAGCTTTTTCGCGAGACAGTTGAGTCTCACCGAAGCCATCTTCAACAGAGTCAAGAGCAACGTGCACGGTATCGCCAACAGAAATTTCAAGTTCACCAGAAGCGTTCTTGAACTGTTCAGCTGGGATTGGGCTTTCAGACTTAAGACCTGCGTCAACAAGTACAGTACCGTTTTCGATGCGTACAACTACACCAGTTACGATAGAACCTGGACGGAACTCCAAAGTTTCAAGGGATTGTTCAAATAGATCAGCAAAAGATTCAGTCATGTTTAAGTTACTTTCTTTAATAAACCACAGCCCATCCTGGACGCGGAGTCAGTATAATAATTTGCCTCATCCTTGGAGCAAATAGTTAAATACCTGCTTACGCAGGTACTTGAAAACTTTTATGAATATGAGTCAGCGCCATAGCTAACACATCTTCAATAGAAATGTTCGTCGTATCGATAACAAGTGCGTCTTCGGCTGGCACCAAAGGAGCGACGCTGCGATTCATATCGCGATCATCACGCTCTTTTATCTCAGACAAAAGCTGATCGATTTTAACATCGAAGCCATTGTCCTGCAACTGATTATAGCGTCTTTGCGCCCTTTCCTCTGCACTGGCAGTCAAAAAAAGTTTTGCTGGCGTTGCAGGGAAAACAACCGTTCCCATATCACGCCCATCAGCTATCAAGCCTGGTGATTCAGCAAAAGCACGCTGACGACGCAGCAATGCTTCTCTAACACGCGGGAAAGCCGCTACTTTTGATGCAGCATTTGAGCACTCTTGGCTGCGTATCGTCGTTGATACATCTTCGCCTTCTAGCACCACTTTAATGCCTTTGCTTTCATTACCAGTAATAAATTGCACGTCCAAATGTGCTGCTAGTAATGTTAGCGATTCTTCATTATCAAGTTCTACGTTGTGATGAATAGCAGCTAATGCTAATACGCGATAAATTGCACCACTATCTAACAACTTGTAACCTAACTTCTCAGCAAGTAATTGACTAATAGTACCTTTTCCCGCACCGCTAGGGCCGTCAACAGTGACAACAGGAGCCCGTTCTAACATAAAATCCTCCACAAGAAATTCAATCTTCCTTGATATAACCGAAAATGAGCGCGCGCATTATAAACCATGTAACGCGAGAAAGCGGCATCTAATTCAAATAAACGGAGATCTCATTAAGATATGGTTCAGATTTATGACAAAAACCTGAACCATATAACCTAATGTACTAAAGGAGGTATTTTATTTTGCAAGCGCGTTAAACTGATTAAAGTAATCAGGGAAAGTTTTAGAGGTACACTCAGGTTCATTAATCGTTATGCCACAATCAGCAAAGGCTAACATTGAAAAGCACATCGCCATTCGATGATCATTATAAGTATCAATATTTGCGGTATGCGGTTTGGCTGGCGGCGTCACACTAATGTAGTCATGTCCTTCATCAACAATAGCTCCTACCTTACGTAATTCAGTCGCCATCGCCGCTAAGCGATCGGTTTCTTTAATGCGCCAGTTATAAATATTACGAATATGGGTGGTACCGGTTGCAAAAAGTGCCGCTGTTGCAATCGTCATCGCGGCGTCCGGAATGTGGTTCAAATCAAGATCAACAGCGTTTAATTTCGATCCTCGCGCAATGATGTAATCATCGCCCCACTCTATGTCGGCGCCCATCTGCGCTAATACATCAGCAAACTTTACATCACCTTGAATACTGAGTTTGCCTACACCGGTCACTTTGACTTCGCCGCCCTTAATTGCACCTGCCGCAAGAAAATAAGAAGCTGAAGACGCATCACCTTCTACCAATAGTTTTCCAGGACTGGTATAGCGTTGGCCAGTTTTGATTTCAAAAGAGGTGTAATTATTATTGGTAACGTTTACACCAAACTGCGCCATTAACGCTAAAGTAATATCAATGTAAGGCTTAGATACTAGTTCGCCCTTAATGTTAATATTGACATCACCTTTCGCTAGCGGTGCAACCATTAGCAAAGCTGTTAAGAACTGACTAGAGAGGTCACCGGCTATTTCAACATCACCACCACTCAAGCCCGTAGCTTTAATGGTTAATGGCGGAAAACCATCATTTTTTAAGTAGCTAACATCAGCGCCAAGTTGGCGTAATGAGTCGACCAGATCGCCAATGGGACGCTCTTCCATTCGAGGTTCACCAGTTAAGGTAAACTCTCCATTGCCTAATGTAAGTGCTGCGCAAAGTGGACGCATAGCAGTGCCTGCATTGCCCAAAAATAATGTTTGTGCAACATCACTGCTAAGCGTGCCAGCTAGCCCATCAACTTCACAAACTGTGTTGTTATTTGATAAACGATAGTTCACGCCTAATTGCTTGAGTGATGCCAACATATAGCGGATATCGTCAGAATCGAGCAAGTTTGTTAATGTCGTGGTCCCTTCGGCTAACGTTGCAAGTAACAGCGCGCGGTTAGAAATGCTTTTAGATCCTGGGATATTAATGGTCCCGTTTACTTTTTCGATAGGCTCTAAACGTAATTGATTCATTGATAACTTCTTTAATTTACTGCAGGAGTCAAACTCACCTGCGGGTTAACAGTAGACGTTCATGCTAAATGCTTGTTAGGTCACCACGACAAAATGACAGCGGTTTAGCGATTGTTTGAACTTCGTAGTTACAAATTTACTGATTGCTGCGAAGTATTCAACACTTTTTTGCTAAAAACTCACCTTTAAGGCTTATTAGTTATTCAAGTGGTAGAAATAAGCATTTATCAGGGATGAAAATGACACATCTGCTCAAAAAAAGACGTATTGGAATATATTATTGCCAATTTTTAACTAAACGAAATTCATGATGATCACTATTAAATAACTACAAAATTACGTTACTCTAGAGCATATAAGAATAACTGAATAAATTGGCATTATTTGCTATAGAAAGTAGGCCAATAAACAAAGAGGTAGATGGAGCTATGTTCAACAAACTGACCGCTATGCCTGCAGATCCAATTTTAGGATTACTGACTAAATACCGTGAAGACAATCATACACAGAAAGTTGATCTTGGTGTCGGGGTATATAAAGACGAATCAGGTCACACCCCTATTCTTACCTGTGTAAAGAAAGCAGAGAAGTATCGTTTAGACACTGAGTCAACAAAAGTTTACATCGGCCCAACGGGTTCTGCTGACTTTAATCGCCTAATGTCTGAACTGGCTTTTGGTGCAGAAAACCAAGCTGTTCTTGCTAACAGAGTACGAACGGTGTCTACTCCAGGCGGCACAGGTGCACTAAGAGTGGCAGCTGACTTTATTAAGCGCTGTAATCCAAACTCTGTACTTTGGGTTAGCGATCCAACATGGGCAAACCATACAGGCTTATTTGAAGCGGCTGGGATCACTGTTAAAACCTACCCTTATTATGATTACGACACTAAATCGCTAAAATTTGCAGAGATGAAAGCTGCACTATCTAAAATAGGCAGTGATGATGTGGTACTGCTGCATGCTTGTTGCCATAACCCAAGCGGAATGGATCTTAACCAACAACAATGGGATGAGATTATCGAACTTACCGCCGAGCAAGGTTTTACCCCACTAATTGATATGGCCTATCAAGGTTTTGGGGACGGTGTAGATGAAGACGCATACGGCGTTCGCAAAATGGCTACGACTGTCGACAACATGATCTTATGCAGTTCTTGCTCAAAAAATTTCGGCCTTTATCGCGAACGAATAGGTGCCTGTAGCATCATAGGTAAAGATGCTGCCGCTAGTGATGTTGCTTTCTCAGTGTTACTTTATGTTGTGCGTTGTATCTATTCGATGCCGCCTGCCCATGGCGCCGCGATAGTTGAAACTATTCTAGGCTCAAATGAGCTAAAACAAGAATGGCTGGATGAGTTAACAGTGATGCGCGATCGCATTAACGGCAACCGTGCCATGTTAGTTAATAAGCTAAAAGAGATAGGCGTGACTCGTAATTTCGACTTCATCACTGAGCAAAAAGGCATGTTCTCGTTCTTAGGGATAACCCCTAAGCAGGTTGCGCAGCTTCAAAGTGATTACAGCATCTATATGGTCGACTCTAGCCGTATAAGCATTGCAGGCATAGGAACAGGGAATGTTGATTACTTAGCAAAATCGATTGCTAAAGTACTCTAAGCTTTAAAAGCCATTAAAAAGCCGCTTTTGATAGCGGCTTTTTATATTTTAATTTACGCGTTAGCTATGTTTTTTAGCAAAAGCCTGCATGAACGTCACTAATTCTATGACACCTTCAATAGGCATGGCATTGTAAATACTCGCGCGCATTCCGCCTACACTACGGTGCCCTTTTAGTGCCACCAATCCAGCCTGTTTAGCTTCTTCCAAAAATAGGTTATCAAGCTCAGTATTAACAAGCTGGAAAGTGACATTCATACGAGAGCGATTACCGCTAGCAACGCCACTAGCATAAAAATCAAGATCGTCTATGCAGTGATACAGACGCTTAGCTTTCTCAATATTAATTTGTTCTACAGCCTCTACTCCACCACTCACTTTTAACCAAGCAAAAACCTCTGCAGCTAGATACCATGCAAAAGTAGGCGGAGTGTTATACATAGAACCATGTTTAACTGCCAGCTTATAATCCATGATAGAAGACTGCGGCAAGCTCGGAAGCGCCAACATATCATCTCGGACAATGACAATACTCAAACCTGATGGGCCAATATTTTTTTGTGCACCAGCATAGATAAGGCCAAACTGGCTTACGTCCATTTTTCGCGACAAGATATTTGATGACATATCAGCGATAACTGGCCATGGGCTATTAATAGTCTCAAAGATCTCTATACCATCTACAGTCTCGTTCGGGCAATAATGTAGGTATCGATAATCTTTATCGATAGTTGATAACTCAGGTATAGAAACGCTGTTTAAGCCATTACTTTTTTCGACAATATTAATGGTGTCGATATTATCTTCACCAGCCAGTTTTTTAGCTTCTTCGACTGCTGCTGAAGACCAACTGCCATCAACAAGGTAAAGCGCTTGTCCGTTATCTCCAAGAAAGTTATTGGCAATAGCTGAAAACTGACCTCGCCCACCGCCATGCATAAAGAGCACATGATAATTTGAGGGTATATCCATTAGCTGTCGTAGGTCTGCTTCAGCTTGAGTCGTTAGCGCTATAAACTCTTTACTTCGGTGGCTAATCTCCATCACCGAGGTTCCCATATTATTCCAGTCTAACAACTCACTTTGTGCTTTTTGCATAACTGGTTGAGGTAACATGGCAGGTCCAGCACAGAAATTAAAAGTAGCGCTCACAGTATTGTCCTTTTATGATCGATCGGTATATACATGGTTTTTTAGATTCTTTTCTTAGTATATCGTAACGATCTGGTGGCTAACACGAAAAAGTCGTTTCACTTTAATAAATCACTGTTTTGTAAAATTGCTGTATTGAGTAATGAGGTAATAATTTAAACGCCTTACTTTAGCTGCCCATTTTAAAATTCGTATTATTGCTTTTTACAGGAGCTTTACAGCCTCTTTTATATTAAAAATACTAAAGTCATTTCATTTGAACAAAAACTAGCCTTAAACGACAGACAGCCACTAGTATTGTGGAACCTTATGCTCAACAATAGCCATATAAGAATGATTATAATTTTTCATTGGATCCATACATGTTTTTAAGACCCTTTTTATTATTCAGCTCTCTGTCGATTGCTACCTTGTTACCAAACACTGCAGCTTTTGCTAGTACCTCTGAATACAAAGTCCTTGCCGATAATTTCAAACACAATTTCCACAGTAAAATGAAAGCCAATAAGGTACCAGGTGGTGCATTTGTTATCGTTGAGGGAGACACAATACTTAAGTTAAGTACATACGGAAAGCGCACTAAAGGTGGGAGTAAAAATGTAAACTCGGAAACAGTATTTAGACTCGCATCAGTGTCTAAGACTTTCGCTGGAACACTTGCTTCAATGCTAGTCCAAGAACACAAACTCGATTGGAAGCAACCGGTTATAAGCTATATTCCTGAGTTTGACCTTGCTGATAAGCAAGCAGCAAAACAGATCAATCTAGGCCATATTATTGGACATAGTACGGGTCTATGGCCCAACAGCTATGACAACTTAATAAATGCTAATGTAAAAATGCCTAAAATTATCTCCAAGTTTGATGAACTTACACCAATGTGTAGCCCTGGCGTCTGCTATGGCTACCAAAATGTAGCCTTTTCGTTTATTCAAACTGCGATAGAAACACAAACCCATCAAGACTATGCGGAACTTTTAAAACGAAGAATTTTTACGCCGCTAAAAATGGGAACGGCATCGGTAGGCTACGACGCTTTTCAAAATACGAAAAACAGAGCTGAACCTCATGTAAAAACAAAATCTGGTTTCAAAAAAGTAAAAGTTAAAGCGAACTACTATCAACTCGCACCTGCTGCTGGTGTCAACGCCAGCATTAACGACATGTCCAAATGGCTTATGGCAAATCTTGGGCAAAACCCAAGTGTAATATCAGAGAGCGTGCTTAAGGATGTCACTACACCTGGCATTAAAACCACTCGAGAGTTGCGACGCAGAGATTGGCGCGCCTATCTTGATAGCGCACATTACGGAAAGGGTTGGCGTGTTTATGAATTTGAAGGTCGACCTTTAATCTATCATGCTGGATGGGTCGCGGGTTACGTTGCAGAAATTTCCTACTCTCCAGAGTTAAATATCGGAATGGCTATGCTTTTAAATGGCGAGTCAAGAGTCATTGCAAAGCTAAGTTCTCAGTACTGGCGTGATGTTTTCAAACAAGCAGATAAACTCGGCAAACAATAGTGTTTCCTGTTTTATACCAATTCCATTAAAAATGTGATCAATTCAGAGCTTTCTCAGGGCTTTCAATTCAAGGCGCATTGTGGAAGAAATGGTTATTCCCTTTTAAGATAATGCAACGCAGCA
>NZ_JBFRIY010000060.1:0-15733 GCF_041468565.1 Shewanella sp. 10N.286.54.B9 | reverse complement strand
GATCGTTGCTTAATAGCGACCAATCTTAACGCAATACTGAAAAAGGCAGCTTAGGCTGCCTTTTTTGATTTTAATCGAAAGCTAATACTGATTTTGTTCACTAAGCTTAGCTTTGTATTCTTGCCAATTACGCGGAATAAGAATACAATCTATGGCCGATTTTTGACTCGCTGGATATACTTTTTTAGTGAGTGTGTTGAGCAGTCGTCAGTTTAGACTTAAGTCTGGCTGATTTTTTTACTGAGCAAAGTGCTATTTTATAGTATGTATAACCTCAGAACGTAGTGAGTAACGGAATTAACCGATGACAACAAATACTGAAAGCCAGGGTAACTCTCTGGATATCGTAAAGTGGGGCCTAGTCGTAATCTTCTTGGCTGCTGCTATTATTGGCAATCATTATTTCGCTGAAGCAAGTGTTGTTGCGCGCGCTTTCGGTGTTGTAATCGCCTTTGCTATTGCTGGTCTTATTGCGTCGCAAACAGAAAAAGGCAAGCAAGCGTTAACGTTTGCTCGTGAAGCACAGATTGAAGTTCGTAAAGTGGTATGGCCTACGCGTCAAGAAGCACTTAATACAACTTTTATTGTATTAGCTGCAACAGCCGTTTTAGGATTAATCCTATGGGGTATGGACGCAGTATTGCTTAGAATTGTTAATTTTATTACAGGCGTATAGGCATCTCGAATGACTGAAGCAACTGAAGCTAAAAAAAGATGGTATGTAGTACAAGCGTTTTCAGGCTATGAAGGCCGCGTTTGTAAATCTTTGAATGAACATATCAAAATGCACAGCATGGAAGATTACTTTGGAGAGGTTTTAGTACCTACTGAGGAAGTTGTTGAAATGCGTGCGGGCCAACGTCGTAAGAGCGAACGCAAATTCTTCCCTGGCTACGTATTAGTCCAGATGGAGATGAATGACGAGAGCTGGCACTTAGTGAAAAGCATCCCTCGTGTGATGGGATTCATTGGTGGCACGTCAGATCGTCCAGCCCCTATTTCAGATAAAGAAGCTGATGCTATTCTTCAGCGTCTTCAAGACACTACTGAGTCTCCAACGCATCGCGTTATGTTTGAGCCTGGCGAAGTTGTTCGTGTTACTGACGGACCTTTTGCTGACTTCAACGGTACTGTTGAAGAAGTTGATTATGAGAAAAACCGCGTTAAGGTTTCTGTTATGATCTTCGGTCGTTCAACACCAGTAGAACTTGATTTTAGTCAGATTGAAAAAAGCTGATTAAATAAAGCGCAAATACTGATTGGAAATGGGTGCGAATTTATATATAATTCGCACCCATATTTTTCGGGGAGCTTTTCAACATAGTGTTGATGGCGTTTGAACCCAAACTTGAGGAAATGTCTCATGGCAAAGAAAGTTGATGGTTACATCAAACTACAAGTAGCAGCCGGTGCTGCAAACCCGTCGCCACCAGTTGGCCCAGCATTGGGTCAGAAAGGTGTTAACATCATGGAATTCTGTAAAGCATTCAACGCTCGTACTGAAAAGTTCGACAAAGGTATGCCAATTCCAGTAGTTATCACTGTTTACACTGATCGCTCTTTCACTTTTGAAACAAAGACGCCACCTGCATCTTTCCTTCTGCTTAAAGCAGCTGGTCTGAAGTCTGGTTCTGGCCGTCCTAACACTGACAAAGTGGGAACTATCAAGCGTAGCGCTGTCCAGGAAATTGCTGAGACTAAAGCCGCTGATATGACTGGTGCTGATATGGACGCTATGATGCGCTCTATTGAAGGTACTGCGCGTTCAATGGGTTTGGTAGTAGAGGACTAATATAATGGCAAAGCTAACTAAACGCGCTCGTTTGATCCGCGAAAAAGTTGAAGTGACTAAGAACTACGACATCAATGAAGCCGTAGCACTATTAAAAGAACTAGCAACAGCTAAGTTCGTTGAAAGTGTTGACGTTGCAGTAAACCTTGGTGTTGATCCACGTAAATCTGACCAAAACGTTCGTGGCGCAACTGTGCTACCACACGGTACTGGTCGTGAAGTACGTGTAGCTGTATTCACTCAAGGCGCTAACGCTGAAGCTGCTACTGCAGCTGGTGCTGAGCTAGTCGGTATGGACGAGCTTGCTGCACAAGTTAAAGCTGGCGAAATGAACTTTGACGTAGTTATCGCATCTCCAGATGCAATGCGCGTTGTTGGTCAGTTAGGTCAAATCTTAGGCCCACGTGGTCTAATGCCTAACCCTAAAACTGGTACTGTAACGCCAAACGTTGCTGAAGCAGTTAAGAACGCTAAAGCTGGTCAAGTTCGTTACCGTAACGACAAGAACGGCATCATCCACACTACTATCGGTAAAGTGGATTTTGAAACAGCTCAACTTAAAGAAAACTTAGAAGCTCTACTTGCTGCTCTTAAAAAAGCCAAGCCAGCAGCTGCTAAAGGTGTTTTCCTTAAGAAAGTAAGCATCTCTACCACTATGGGTGCAGGTGTTGCGGTTGACCAGAGTACTCTGGAAGACGCTAAGTAAATTTACAAAGCTCGCGCATTAGTCTATAATGCGCGCACTTTGTAGGGTTGAGGCTATGATTTAATCTTTTAGGTTAAAGATTGGCCTCCGTCCAAGACCGTAGGTGTTGATTCAAGTAATCATCTTAATTTCCTACGTAGACGGTGTCGGACCCCAGATAGATTTTATTCTGCTGGATCTTTTCGCGCCGTAAGTCGCTAAATATCATTAGATATTTAGCATGGTAATTGCTAGGGAGTTTTCCCTAGATAGAATCCAGGAGTAAAGCCAATGGCATTAGGACTCGAAGACAAAAAAGCGATTGTTGCTGAAGTCGCCGAAGCTGCCAAAGGTGCTTTATCTGCAGTTGTTGCCGATTCACGCGGTGTAACTGTAGGTGATATGACCGGTCTTCGTAAAGCAGCTCGTGAAGCTGGTGTATACGTTAAAGTTGTACGTAACACACTAGTAAAACGCGCTGTAGCTGGTACTGATTTTGAGTGCCTAAGCGATACGTTCACTGGTCCTACTTTGATTGCATTCTCTAATGAGCACCCAGGTGCAGCAGCGCGTCTTCTTAAAGATTTCGCCAAGTCACAAGAGATGTTTGAAATCAAAGCAGCAGCCTTTGAAGGGGAATTAATCCCTGCAGATAATATTGATCGTTTAGCAAAACTACCAACATACGAAGAAGCACTAGCTCAGTTCATGATGACTCTAAAAGAAGCATCTGCTGGCAAGTTGGTTCGTACATTGGCCGCTCTACGCGATCAGAAAGAAGCTGCTTAATAATTTTATTAGCCGCTTAATTAAATTGAATTCAGTACAATTAGGAATTTTTTGTTATGTCTATCACTAAAGACCAAATCTTAGAAGCCCTTGCAGAAATGTCTGTAATGGAAGTTGTTGAACTAATCGAAGCAATGGAAGAGAAGTTCGGCGTATCTGCTGCAGCTGCAGTTGTTTCAGGTGGCGGTGACGCTGGCGCTGCTGAAGAGCAAACAGAATTCGACGTAATTCTTACTTCACATGGCGACAACAAAGTTGCAACTATTAAAGCACTTCGCGCTGCTACAGGTCTTGGCCTGAAAGAAGCTAAAGGTATGGCTGAATCTGCTCCAGTAGCAGTTAAAGAAGCTATCACTAAAGAAGAAGCTGAAGCTCTAAAAACTGACCTTGAAGCAGCTGGTGCTGCAGTAGAGATCAAGTAAGTTATACTTTAACTTACTACCACCCGAGTAATCGGGCGGAGGCTGGCGGTTTTTTAACCGTCGGCCTTTTTTGCGCTGTAAGCGTAGGCGATTTTTTTTTCACCGTTTGTCGCCAGATTTCGCAGTTCCTAACAGAGATTACTGGTTGGGTTCTTGCTATCAACGGTGATGGGCAAACGCGCTGTTTCAATCATAATGATTGTTTCAGTCTTGGTCACATCTCGCAATCAGAGGAAACCCATGGTTTACTCCTATTCTGAAAAGAAGCGTATTCGCAAAGACTTCGGTAAACGCCAGAAAGTTCTGGATATCCCTTACCTATTGTCAATCCAGTTGGACTCTTTTAAGAAGTTCACCGATCAAGATCCTACAGGTGAGCGTGGTTTTGAAGCCGCTTTCCGTAGCGTTTTTCCCATCAAGAGCTTTTCTGGTAATTCGGAGCTGCAATATGTCAGCTACAAACTAGGCGAGCCAGTTTTTGATGTGAAAGAGTGTCAAATCCGCGGTATTACATATTCTGCTCCACTACGCGTTAAATTGCGTATGGTGCTTTATGACCGTGAAGCTGCACCTGGCACTGTAAAAGACATTAAAGAACAAGAAGTTTATATGGGGGATATCCCTCTTATGACTGACAACGGTACCTTTGTAATTAATGGTACTGAGCGTGTTATCGTATCTCAGCTACATCGTAGCCCGGGCGTATTCTTCGATCATGACCGTGGTAAAACCCACTCTTCAGGTAAGGTGCTGTATAACGCACGTATTATTCCTTACCGTGGTTCTTGGTTAGACTTTGAATTCGATCCTAAAGATGCATTGTTTGTTCGTATTGACCGCCGTCGTAAGCTGGCAGCATCGATCATTCTTCGCGCATTAGATTATTCGACTCAAGATATTCTTGACCTGTTCTTCGATCGCGTAAACTTTAAAATCAAGCAAGATTCACTAGTCATGGATCTCGTTGCTGATCGTCTACGTGGCGAAACTGCAAGTTACGATATTAAAGATGCTGAAGGCACTGTTCTTGTTGAAAAGGGACGTCGTATTACTGCGCGTCATATCCGTCAGCTTGAAAAGACTAATACTACTGAACTTGAAGTACCAGTCGAGTACATTGCTGGTAAGATTTCTGGTCAAGACTACATCGATCCAGATACTGGCGAAGTATTAGTTTCTGCTAACGCAGAAATCGGCCTAGAAGATCTTGCAAAGCTTTCATTGGCAGGCATCAAGGAAGTAAGCACACTGTATATCAACGAACTTGATAACGGCGCTTACATTTCTGACACTCTACGTATTGATTCTACAACTAACCGCTTAGAAGCATTAGTTGAGATCTACCGTATGATGCGTCCAGGCGAGCCACCAACCAAAGATGCTGCAGAAGCGTTATTTAATAACCTTTTCTTCAGCGAAGAACGCTACGACCTATCTAAAGTTGGTCGTATGAAGTTCAACCGTCGTCTAAGTATTGATGACGACGAAGGTACGGGTATCCTTTCTAAAGAAGATATCGTTGCCGTGATGAAGAACATCATCGCCATCCGTAATGGTTTGGACGAAGTTGATGATATCGATCACCTAGGTAACCGTCGTATCCGTAGTGTTGGTGAAATGGCTGAAAACCAGTTCCGTGTTGGTCTAGTTCGTGTAGAACGTGCCGTACGTGAGCGTTTAAGCCTTGGCGATCTCAATGAGCTAATGCCTCAGGACTTGATCAACGCTAAGCCAATCTCAGCTGCAGTTAAAGAATTCTTTGGCTCTTCACAGCTTTCGCAATTCATGGATCAAAACAACCCGCTATCAGAAGTGACGCATAAGCGTCGTATTTCTGCGCTTGGCCCAGGTGGTTTGACTCGTGAGCGTGCTGGTTTTGAGGTTCGAGATGTACACCCGACGCACTACGGTCGTCTATGTCCAATCGAAACTCCTGAAGGTCCAAACATTGGTTTGATCAACTCGTTGTCAACCTTTGCGCGTACTAACAACTATGGTTTCCTTGAAACACCTTACCGTAAGGTTATTGATGGTGTGGTTACTGATGAGGTAGATTACCTTTCAGCAATCGAAGAAGGTCGCTATGTTATCGCACAGGCTATCGTTGAGTTAGACGAAAACAACCGCATGATGGATGAGCTTATTGCTTGTCGTCACAAAGGTGATTCTACCTTTATGGGCGCTGCAGACATCCAATACATGGACGTTTCGCCACAACAGATTATTTCTGTGGCGGCATCGCTAATTCCGTTCCTAGAACACGATGATGCGAACCGTGCATTGATGGGTGCAAACATGCAACGTCAAGCCGTACCTACACTTAAGGCTGATAAGCCACTAGTTGGTACTGGTATTGAGCGTACTCTTGCTGTTGACTCTGGTGTTGTTGTTGCTGCTAAACGTGGTGGTTACGTTGACTATGTTGACGCAAGCCGCATCGTAGTAAAAGTTGACGAAGCTGAGTTGACTCCAGGCGAAGCTGGTATTGATATCTACAACTTGACTAAATACACACGTTCTAACCAGAACACATGTATTAACCAACGTCCATGTTGTAGTGTTGGCGATCCAGTTGTCCGTGGTGACGTATTAGCCGATGGTCCATCTACCGATTTAGGTGATTTGGCTCTTGGTCAGAATATGCGTATCGCGTTCATGCCTTGGAACGGTTACAACTTTGAGGATTCAATCCTTATCTCTGAGCGTGTAGCTCAGGAAGACCGCTTCACGACTATCCACATTCAGGAGCTTTCTTGTATTGCTCGTGATACTAAGTTGGGTAGCGAAGAGATCACTGCTGATATTCCAAACGTTGGTGAGTCTGCGCTTTCTAAGCTAGATGAATCAGGTATCGTTTATATCGGTGCAGAAGTTAAGGGTGGCGACATCCTAGTAGGTAAAGTGACACCTAAGGGTGAAACACAGCTTACTCCAGAGGAAAAGCTTCTCCGTGCAATCTTCGGCGAAAAAGCATCTGACGTTAAAGATAGCTCACTACGCGTACCTAACTCTGTTAAAGGTACTATCATCGACGTTCAAGTATTTACTCGTGACGGCGTTGATAAAGATAAGCGTGCTGTTGAAATCGAAGAGATGCATATCGCTCAGGCGAAGAAGGATTTGACTGAAGAGTTCCAAATTCTTGAAGATGGTGTTCTTGGTCGTGCTCGCAACCTATTACTAGGTGCAGGTTTCGATGAAGCCCAACTTGACGCTATTCCACGTTCACAATTGTTGGTTCAAACCATCGATGATGAAGGTAAGCAAACTGAGCTAGAGCAATTAGCTGAGCAAGCGGAAGAGCTAAAAGCCGATTTCGATAAGAAGTTCGAAGTTAAGCGTCGTAAGATCACTCAAGGTGATGATTTAGCACCTGGCGTACTGAAGATTGTTAAGGTTTACCTTGCAGTTAAACGTACTATCCAGCCTGGTGATAAGATGGCGGGTCGTCATGGTAACAAGGGTGTAATCTCTAAGATTTGTCCTGTTGAAGACATGCCTTACGATGAAAAAGGTAACCCAGTGGATATCGTATTGAACCCACTAGGTGTACCGTCACGTATGAACATCGGTCAGGTACTTGAAGTTCATATGGGTGCTGCAGCTAAAGGTATAGGTAATCGTATTACTGAAATGCTGGAAGAGCAGCGCGAATTGGCAGAACTTCGCGGCTACATCAAAGAAGTTTATGAGCTAGGTGACGAAGTGCAACAGCGCGTCGATATCGATTCATTTACTGATGATGAAGTCCTGCGTCTTGCTAAAAACCTTAAAGGCGGTGTACCAACAGCTACACCTGCGTTTGATGGTGCCAAAGAGAAAGAGATCAAGCAGATGCTTGCTCTTGCAGGCCTACCGACTTCAGGTCAGCTAACGCTGTGTGATGGTCGTACTGGTAACGAATTTGAGCGTCAAGTAACCGTTGGTTACATGTACATGCTCAAGCTTAACCACTTGGTTGACGATAAGATGCACGCCCGTTCTACTGGTTCGTACAGTCTTGTTACTCAGCAACCATTGGGTGGTAAAGCACAGTTCGGTGGTCAGCGTTTCGGTGAGATGGAAGTATGGGCACTTGAAGCTTACGGTGCAGCATATACCCTTCAGGAAATGCTAACCGTTAAGTCGGATGATGTGAACGGTCGTACTCAGATGTATAAGAACATCGTCGACGGTAACCATCAGATGCAACCAGGTATGCCTGAATCTTTCAACGTATTGTTGAAAGAGATCCGTTCACTCGGTATTAATATCGAGTTGGATCAAAAGTAACACTTGGTTACTGCCTCTATTGGCAACGAAATAGGTGCTCTGCATTGTGCAGGGCACCCGGTTTAACTCCTTCAGGAGAGAAACGTGAAAGACTTATTAAAGTTTCTGAAACAGCAAAGCAAGACTGAAGAATTTGAAGGTATCAAGATCGGCCTAGCGTCGCCTGACTTGATCCGCTCTTGGTCTTTTGGTGAAGTTAAGAAGCCAGAAACCATTAACTACCGTACCTTCAAACCTGAACGTGAAGGTCTGTTCTGTGCGCGTATTTTTGGTCCAGTAAAAGATTACGAATGTTTATGCGGTAAGTATAAGCGTCTTAAGCACCGTGGTGTGATCTGTGAAAAGTGTGGCGTTGAAGTTACACAGACTAAAGTACGCCGTGAGCGTATGGGTCACATTGATCTTGCAAGCCCAGTAGCACATATCTGGTTCTTGAAGTCACTGCCGTCTCGTATCGGTTTGATGCTAGACATGACTCTTCGTGATATCGAACGTGTTCTTTACTTCGAATCTTTCGTGGTAATCGAGCCTGGCATGACCAGTCTTGAGCGCGGTCAAATGCTAACAGAAGAAAACTATCTGGATGCATTGGAAGAGTACGGTGATGAATTCGAAGCTAAGATGGGTGCTGAAGCAGTTCTAGAATTGCTACGTGCTATCGAGCTTGAGAAAGAAATTGAAATGATGCGCGAAGAATTGCCATCTATCAATTCTGAGACTCGTCGTAAGAAGATCACTAAGCGTCTTAAGCTTATTGAGGCATTCTTCCAATCAGGTAACAAGCCTGAGTGGATGATCCTTAAAGTGCTGCCGGTTCTGCCACCTGATCTACGTCCTCTAGTACCACTAGATGGCGGACGTTTTGCTACGTCTGATTTGAACGACCTTTACCGTCGTGTAATCAACCGTAACAACCGTCTAAAGCGTCTGTTAGACCTAGCTGCTCCAGATATCATCGTACGTAACGAAAAGCGTATGTTGCAAGAATCTGTCGATGCGCTATTGGATAACGGTCGTCGTGGTCGTGCAATTACGGGTTCTAACAAGCGTCCGCTTAAATCTTTGGCCGATATGATCAAAGGTAAGCAAGGTCGTTTCCGTCAGAACTTGTTAGGTAAGCGTGTTGATTACTCTGGTCGTTCGGTTATTACCGTAGGTCCAACTCTTCGCTTACATCAGTGTGGTCTTCCTAAGAAGATGGCACTTGAGCTATTTAAGCCATTCATCTATGGCAAGCTAGAAGGTCGTGGCTTAGCGACAACTATTAAAGCTGCTAAGAAGATGGTTGAGCGCGAAGTACCAGAAGTATGGGATGTTCTAGACGATGTTATTCGTGAACACCCAGTGATGCTTAACCGTGCGCCAACATTGCACAGACTAGGTATCCAGGCATTTGAGCCAGTACTAATCGAAGGTAAAGCGATTCAGCTTCACCCATTGGTTTGTGCGGCATACAACGCCGACTTCGATGGTGACCAAATGGCTGTGCACGTGCCGCTAACGCTGGAAGCTCAGCTAGAAGCACGTTCACTAATGATGTCTACCAACAATATCCTTTCGCCTGCAAACGGCGAGCCGGTGATTACACCATCTCAGGACGTTGTATTGGGTCTTTACTACACGAGCCGTGAGCGTATTAACGGCAAGGGTGAAGGCATGGCATTTGAATCAGTTGCGGAAGCTGAAAAAGCTTACCGTACTGGTGCTGCCGAATTGCATGCTCGCGTTAAGGTTCGTATTACCGAAACCACCATTAACGAAGCAGGCGAAAAAGTTAAGAATCGTCGTATCGTAGATACAACAGTTGGTCGTGCATTGCTTTCATTGATCCTGCCTAAAGGCTTATCTTATGATCTGGTTAACCAGAACATGGGTAAGAAGCAGATCTCTAAGCTATTGAACACTTGTTACCGTCAACTAGGTCTTAAAGATACTGTTATCTTTGCTGACCAATTGATGTACACCGGTTTCCATTTTGCAACTGTGTCTGGTGCCTCTGTTGGTATCAACGATATGGTTATTCCAGATGAGAAATACACGCTAGTTGCTGATGCTGAAGCGGAAGTTCTTGAAATTCAAGAGCAGTTCCAATCAGGTCTGGTAACCGCCGGTGAGCGTTACAACAAGGTCATCGATATCTGGGCAAGCGCGAACGAAAAAGTGTCTAAAGCGATGATGGACAACTTGTCTTCTGAAACAGTCATTAACCGTGACGGTGAAGAAGAGCAGCAAGAATCCTTCAACAGTATCTACATGATGGCCGATTCTGGCGCTCGTGGTAGTGCGGCACAGATTCGTCAGCTAGCAGGTATGCGTGGTCTGATGGCTAAGCCAGATGGCTCAATCATCGAAACACCAATTACCGCTAACTTCCGTGAAGGTCTAAACGTATCTCAGTACTTTATTTCTACTCACGGTGCGCGTAAAGGTCTTGCGGATACGGCATTGAAGACAGCTAACTCTGGTTACCTGACTCGTCGTCTAGTAGACGTTGCACAAGATTTAGTTGTGATTGAAGAAGACTGTGGCACGTTTGAAGGTCTAACAATGAAACCTCTTATTGAAGGTGGTGATGTTGTTGAGCCGTTGCGTGAACGTGTTCTTGGTCGTGTGGTTGCACAAGACGTATTCAAGCCTGGTACTGAAGAAGTGCTTATCCCACGTAACACTCTGCTTGATGAAGCATGGTGTGACACGGTAGAAGATAACTCTATCGATGAGATGATTGTTCGCTCAGTAATTAGCTGTGATACAGACTTCGGTGTGTGTGCTGCTTGTTACGGTCGTGATTTGGCTCGTGGCCATATCATCAACCAAGGTGAAGCGATTGGTGTTGTAGCTGCTCAGTCTATTGGTGAGCCAGGTACACAGCTTACGATGCGTACCTTCCACATTGGTGGTGCGGCATCTCGAGCGTCAGCAGAGAACAACGTTCAAGTTAAGAACGCGGGTACTCTTAAGCTGCACAATGCTAAGCATGTAACGAACAGCGAAGGTAAGCTGGTTATCGTTTCTCGTTCATCTGAGCTAGCCATCATCGATGAGCTAGGTCGTGAAAAAGAGCGTTATAAGGTTCCTTACGGTACGGTTCTAGAAAAACTAGAAGACGCACCTGTAGCAGCTGGCGAGATTATCGCTAACTGGGATCCACATACTCACCCGATTATCACAGAAGTGGCGGGTAGTACTAAGTTCGTAGATATGATTGAAGGTGTCACTATGACACGTCAAACAGACGAACTAACGGGTCTTTCATCTATCGTAGTATTAGATGTTGCACAACGTCCAACAGCTGGTAAAGAGATGCGTCCTATGATCCGTCTTGTTGCTGCTGATGGCGGTGACTTGATGATTCCTGGTACTGAAGTACCAGCGCAATACTTCTTGCCTGGCAACGCGATTGTGAACCTTGACGATAACGCACCAATTAACGTTGGTGATGCATTAGCACGTATTCCTCAAGAATCTTCTAAGACTCGCGATATTACCGGTGGTCTACCACGCGTTGCTGACTTGTTCGAAGCGCGTAAGCCAAAAGAGCCTGCTATTCTTGCTGAAGTATCGGGAACTATCTCGTTCGGTAAAGAAACCAAAGGTAAGCGTCGTCTAGTGATTACTCCTGCTGAAGGTGGCGATCATTACGAAGAGATGATTCCTAAGTGGCGTAACCTTAACGTGTTCGAAGGTGAAAAAGTTGAACGCGGTGAAGTTATTGCTGATGGTGCAGAAGCTGCGCACGACATTCTACGTCTACGTGGTATCCACAATGTGGCTAACTACATCGTGAATGAAGTACAGGATGTTTACCGTCTACAGGGCGTGAAGATCAACGATAAGCACATTGAGGTGATTATTCGCCAGATGCTGCGTAAGTGTGAGATCGTTAACGCTGGTGATAGTGAATTCCTAGCGGGTGAGCAAGCTGAAGTATCACGTGTGAAGATCGCTAACCGCGAACTTGAAGCACAAGGTAAGCAGCCTGCGACATTCGAGCGTGAACTTCTTGGTATTACCAAGGCGTCTCTTGCAACTGAATCGTTCATCTCTGCAGCATCGTTCCAGGAGACCACTCGTGTTCTTACTGAAGCTGCTGTTGGCGGTAAGAGCGATAAGCTACGCGGTCTGAAAGAAAACGTTATTGTGGGTCGTTTGATCCCTGCTGGTACGGGTTACTCATACCACCAGAAGCGTGCCGAAGCTGCTGTTAAACCAGCTGCTGAAGAAGCACCAGCAATTAGCGCTAGCGAAGCTGAGCAGAACCTTGCTGATCTACTAAATCTTGCTGGAAGTTCTGATTAATTCAGTCTGAAAAGTAAATAGATTGTAAAAAAGGCGCCTTTGGCGCCTTTTTTTTACTTTAAATCGGTTAAAAGTTGTCTATTTCTTGACACACACGCCATACACTTCTAAAATTTCGCGTCCCACACCTGTGGGATATAGATTTTTCACACCTTACTGTTGATTAAATCAACTGATTCGGAGCTATACATGGCAACTGTAAACCAGTTGGTACGTAAGCCTCGCGCGCCAAAAGTCGATAAGACTAATGTGCCTGCGTTGAATGCGTGTCCACAAAAACGTGGTGTTTGTACTCGCGTATACACAACCACACCAAAAAAACCTAACTCTGCACTACGTAAAGTAGCTCGTGTGCGTCTTACTAACGGTTTCGAAGTTACTTCGTACATCGGCGGTGAAGGCCACAACCTGCAGGAACACAGTGTAATTCTAATCCGTGGCGGTCGTGTTAAAGACTTACCGGGTGTGCGTTACCACACTGTACGTGGCGCTTTAGATTGTGCTGGCGTAAGCGAACGTCGTCAAGGTCGTTCAAAGTACGGTGCTAAGCGTCCTAAGTCTTAACGTTTTCCGTTAAGTAAGGCCAAGCTAGAGATATATTGAGATTCCAGTTTTGGGGTCCCTGAAGCATACGGAGAAATTGTTATGCCAAGACGTCGCGTTGTAGGACAACGTAAAATCCTACCAGATCCAAAGTTCAACAGTGAGTTGCTGGCTAAGTTCATCAACGTCATTATGCAGGACGGCAAAAAGTCGACTGCAGAAAAAATTATTTACAAGGCACTAGATACTGCGTCTGAAAAGAAAGGCGAAGACCATTTAGTAATCCTTGAAGCAGCCCTGGACAATGTACGTCCATCAGTCGAGGTTAAATCTCGTCGTGTTGGTGGTTCTACTTACCAGGTACCATGTGAAGTTCGTCCAGTGCGTCGTAACGCACTAGCGATGCGCTGGTTGGTTGAAGCTGCACGTAAGCGTGGTGAAAAATCTATGGCGTTACGTCTAGCCGGTGAAATGCTAGACGCATCAGAAAACAAAGGTACTGCTGTTAAGAAGCGCGAAGACGTGCATCGTATGGCAGAAGCAAACAAAGCGTTTGCTCATTACCGCTGGTAATATCTTGGCGCAGGCTTTTGCCTGCGCCTTACTTGCATTGCTAACACTCAGGTTTTAGCTAAGAGGGTATAAATCGTGGCTCGTACAACCCCAATTGAGCGTTATCGTAATATCGGTATTGTCGCTCATGTTGATGCTGGTAAAACCACTACCACTGAACGTGTTCTTTTCTACACCGGTATGTCTCATAAGATCGGTGAAGTTCATGATGGCGCAGCCACTATGGATTGGATGGAGCAAGAGCAGGAGCGTGGGATTACCATCACTTCAGCCGCAACGACTACTTTCTGGCGCGGAATGGAAGCACAGTTTACTGAACACCGTATCAACATCATTGATACTCCTGGTCACGTTGACTTCACTATTGAAGTTGAACGTTCTCTACGAGTTCTAGATGGCGCTGTTGTCGTTTTCTGTGGTTCATCTGGGGTAGAACCCCAATCTGAGACTGTTTGGCGTCAGGCTGACAAGTATCATGTGCCTCGTATGGTTTTCGTCAATAAGATGGACCGTGCAGGTGCTGACTTTGATAGCGTAGTCGAACAGATCCGTAACCGTCTTGGAGCGACTTGTGTCCCTATTCAAATGAATATTGGTGCAGAAGAAGAGTTCAAAGGTGTTGTTGATTTGATCAAGATGAAAGCAATTAACTGGTCTGAAGAAGATCAGGGCATGACTTTCACTTATGAAGATATTCCAGCTGAACTCACCGATAAAGCAGCAGAAATGCGCGAATATTTGGTTGAAAGTGCAGCGGAAGCTTCAGATGAACTGATGGAAAAATACCTTGAAGAAGGTGAGTTGACAGAAGTTGAGATCAAAGAAGCGTTACGTAAGCGTACTTTAAATAATGAAATCGTTTTGGCAACTTGTGGTTCTGCTTTCAAGAACAAAGGTGTGCAAGCGGTTCTCGATGCTGTGGTAGATTTTCTACCATCACCTGTCGAAGTTCCTGCAATCAGGGGCATAGACGAGAATGAGAAAGAGACCGAACGTCCAGCGGACGATAACGCGCCTTTCGCAGCATTGGCATTTAAGATTGCTACAGACCCATTCGTGGGTACCTTAACCTTTATGCGTGTTTACTCAGGTGTATTGGAAACAGGTGCTGGCGTTTATAACTCTGTTAAGCAAAAGCGTGAACGTATTGGTCGTATGGTGCAGATGCACGCTAATGACCGTCAAGAGATCAAAGAAGTGCGAGCTGGCGATATCGCTGCCGCTATTGGTCTTAAAGACGTGACTACTGGCGATACATTATGCGATAGCGACCATAAAGTAATTCTAGAGCGCATGGAGTTTCCAGAGCCTGTAATTACTATTGCCGTTGAACCAAGAACCAAGGCTGACCAGGATAAGATGGGGATGGCGCTACAAAAGTTAGCTGCTGAAGATCCGTCGTTCCGTGTTGAAACTGATGAAGAATCAGGTCAAACACTGATCTCTGGTATGGGTGAGCTACACTTAGATATCATCGTAGACCGTATGCGTCGCGAATTCGGTGTTGACTGTAATGTAGGTAAACCTCAAGTTGCATATCGTGAGACTATCCGCGCAAGCGTGGAAGTCGAAGGTAAGTTCGTACGTCAATCGGGTGGTCGAGGTCAATTCGGTCATGTTTGGTTGAAGCTGGAGCCTCAAGAAGAGGGCTTTGGTTACGAATTTGTCAGCGAGATTGTTGGTGGTGTTGTTCCTAAGGAATACATTCCAGCAGTAGATAAAGGTATTCAAGAGCAGATGAAGAGTGGCGTATTAGCTGGCTTCCCTGTTTTAGATATAAAGGTTACTCTGTTTGATGGTTCATATCATGATGTGGACTCGAACGAAATGGCCTTTAAAGTCGCCGGTTCAATGGGCTTTAAAAAGGGTGCTCTAGAAGCAGACCCTGCCTTGCTTGAACCTTGCATGAAAGTTGAAGTCACAACACCTGAAGACTATATGGGTGATGTGGTTGGAGACTTAAACCGTCGTCGTGGTCTTATTGAAGGCATGGATGATGGTATCGCAGGTGTTAAACTTGTGCATGCAACAGTACCGTTATCTGAAATGTTCGGTTATGCAACCGATTTGCGCTCTGCGACTCAGGGTCGTGCTTCATACTCTATGGAGTTTTTGAAGTACTCCGATGCACCGCAAAATGTTACTAAAGCAATAATGGAAGCTCGAGGCTAAACAGTCTCACTCTTTTATTGATATAATTAATTGCTATTGCTCGGTAAATAACGCCGAGCATTTTCTGAAAAGAAAGGAATATATCGTGGCTAAAGAAAAATTTGAACGTAGTAAACCGCATGTTAACGTTGGTACCATTGGACACGTCGATCATGGTAAAACAACGCTAACTGCTGCTATCTCTGC